>NZ_SRLW01000292.1:0-12246 GCF_006518215.1 Myxococcus sp. AB025B | reverse complement strand
TCCCCCGCCTCCAGCCGAGCCACTCCGTCTCGATACAGGTCCGCGCCCACGTGCTCTCCTTCTTACAATGCGATGCGTCAATCCCACCCGCGCAACTTCCACCCTACAAATTGCGACAACCCGAGAGAAGCTTACCCCCGGGTCCTTCCATGCTCGTTCGCAACGCTCCCGTCGCCCCCCGCCGCCAGACGCCCTCCGCCTCGGAGGCTCCGGCCTCGGAGAAGGCCCAGAACACGGCCCTGGTCCGCCCGAACACGCAGGACACCTTCACGAAGGGCACGGCCGCCACGGCGCGCGTGGGCAAGGCGCCCGCCGGAGACCACGGCAAGCTGATGACGGAGTACCTCACGGGTGCTCGTCCTCCTCCGGCCGACTTCGAGAAGGTCATGGGCTACAAGCCCTTCGCCATCCAGACGAAGCACGGTCAGCGCATGCAGGACCCGCACGGCTCCGCGTCCGCGCCCGGCAAGATTGGTCCGGACAAGGAGTTCGACCCCGCGGCGAAGACGCACGACTACGGGTACGACCTGCTGCGCTACTTCGACCGCAAGGGCACGCCCCTGAGCGGCGATGCGCGCAAGGCCGCCGACGCGCTCTTCCGCAAGGACCTGTTCGACTACGCGAACGACCAGAAGGGCTTCGGCGACCGGCTGAAGTACCGCACGTGGGCGCAGATCTACGCCACCGCGGTGGAGCTCAACTCCCGCGTGCAGGGCTACGGCCCTCCGTGAGCCGCGCCTCGGGGCGGCGACCTTCGTCGCCCCGCGGGGCTTGCCTCCGCCAACTCGCGACGTGTCAACGAACATGTGATGCGCGAGGAGCCGACAGCGCGTCGCGCGCGGCCCCGTGACGCCAGGGCGAATGCCTCGTGAAACACGCGGCTCGCCCTCGGCGGCTCACTGCATCCCGTAGCGCCGCAGCTTGTCGTAGAGCGTCCGCAGGCCGATGCCCAAGCGCTGGGCCGCGCGCTTGCGGTTGCCGCCCTCGTCCGCGATGGCCTGCTCGATGGCCATCCGCTCCAGCTCCTCCAGCGTCTTGTCCGGCAGCCGCGCCCCCATCGCCGGCGTCGGCGTGGACGTCGGAGTGCCGGTCGGGTCCAACCACAGGTGCCGCGACTCCACCACCGCGCCGTCCGCGAGGATGGCCGCGCGCTCCAGCGCGTTGCGCAGCTCCCGCACGTTGCCCGGCCAGGAGAACGACTCCAGCCGCTCGGACGCCTCCGGTGACAGCTTCAACCCCGGACGCCCCAGCTCCTCGCCGATGCGCCGCAGGAGCAGCTCCGATAACGGACGCAGGTCCTCGCGTCGCTCGCGCAGCGAGGGCAACCGGATGGGGAACACCGCCAGCCGGTGGTAGAGGTCCTCGCGGAACTCGCCGTGCGCCATCATCGTCTTGAGGTCGCGGTTGGTCGCCGCCACCCAGCGCACGTCCGCCTCCAGCGTCCGCGTCCCACCCACGCGCTCGAAGCGCCGCTCCTGCAAGACACGCAAGAGCTTCGCCTGCAGCTCCGCCTTCAGCTCGCCCACCTCGTCCAGGAAGAAGGTGCCGCCCTGGGCCAGCTCGATGCGCCCGCGCCGCTGCGCCACCGCGCCCGTGAACGCGCCCTTCTCGTGGCCGAACAGCTCGCTCTCCAACAGCGTCTCGGTCAACGCCGCGCAGTTGACCGCGATGAACGGCCCCTCGGAGCGCTCGCTCCACTGATGCAGCGCGCGCGCCGCCACCTCCTTGCCCGTGCCGCTCTCCCCCACCAGCAGCACCGTGGCCTGCGTGGGCGCCACCTTGCGCAGCGCCTCCACCACCGGGCCCATCGTCGGCGCGCCCCAGCTGAGCACCACCTCGCTCGTGGACTGGCGCGCCTCCGTCTTCAGGTTGAGCAGCGCGCGCCGCTCCAGCGCCCGCGCCACCGTCAGCCGCAGCTCCGCGGGACTGCCCACGGGCTTGAGCAGGTACTCGAACGCGCCGGCCTTCATCGCCGACACCGCGCTCTCCACCGAGCCCACCGCCGTGAGCACGATGACCTCCACGTCCGGCTGCTCCTCGCGCACCTTGCGCAACAGCGTCAGCCCGTCCATGCCCGGCATGCGCAGGTCCGTGACGAGCAGATCCACGCCCTGCTTCGACAACAGCCGCGCGGCCTCCTCGCCGTCGGCCGCTGTCGTCACCGCGTGGCCCTCCACCTCGAGCGCCTCCGCGATGAACGAGCGCACGCCCTCTTCGTCATCCGCCACCAGGATGCGCGCCATCTCAGGTCCCCCTCGCCGGCACGGTGAGGCGGAACTCCGCGCCTCCCTCCGCGTGCGTCCTCGCGCTCACCGAGCCCCCATGCAGCTCGACGATGCGGCGGGTGATGGCCAGTCCCAACCCCACGCCACGAAGACGTCCGGTGACGAAGGGCTCGAAGATGCGCTCCTCGTCGCCCTTGGGGATGCCCGGACCATGGTCCCTCACCGTGAAGACGAGCGCCGGCCCCTCCTGCGCCACGCCCACCTCCACGCGCTGTCCCGCGGGGCTCACCTGCACCGCGTTGCGCAGCACGTTCTCCAGCGCCTGCTGGAAGCGGCCCGCGTCCAGCTCCACCTTCTCGTGGCCCGGCAGATACCGCGCCTCCACGCTCGACTCGCCCGTGGCCTCCACCGCCGCGCGCAGCACCTCGTTGGGGTCCGTGCCCGAGCGGCGCAGCTCACCGCTGCGCACGAAGCCCAGCAGGTCATTCATCAACTGCTCCAGCCGCACCGCCTCGCCGACGATGCGGTCCGCCTTCGGTCGCAGCACCTCGTCGCGCTCCACGCGCTCGGCCAGCAACTGCGCATGCCCCTTGAGCGACGCCAGCGGGTTTCGCAGCTCGTGCGCCAGCACCGCGGACATGGTGCCCAGCGCCGCCAGCCGACGCCCACGCTCCAGCTCCGCCGCCAGCGCCTCACGCTGCGCCAGCGAGCGCGAGAACGCGAACGCCAGCCCCAGGATGCCCATGCACGACACCGCGGCCACGAACAGCAGCCGCTGCGAGCGCTCCTTCAACTCCAGCGCCGTGACGGGCTCGAAGTCGTAGCCGATGCGCAGGTTGCGGCGAGGCTCCTGCGAGACAGGAGGCTCCACCATCGGCGGCGTCCCGCTCACGGCGGGCGGGCCGTCCGGCGGCCTCGGCTTGCGCAGCCGGTGGATGAAGCGGCCCCGCCCCTCCTCGAAGCGCAGCTGCGTGCCGTCTTCAATCTTCCCCAACGAGCCGACACCCGCCGAGGCGAGCACCTGCCCGTCCTCGACGATGGCGACGTAGCGAAGCCCTCCCTCCTGGTGGGTGTTCAGGAAGGCCTCCAGCGCCTGCTGGCTCGGCACGCCCGTGCCCTCCCGGAAGGCCTCCACGCCGGCGAGCATCAGCACGTTCGCCATGCCGCGCACCACCAGCGAGGACGACTCCAGCGCCGAGCGGCGGATGAACACGACGGCGGACAGCAGCACCGCGCACATCAGCCCGGCCGCCACCCAGGGCATCCACGGACCTCGCGGTCTCCAACGGGCCGGGCCACTCATCGACGCGGCCCTCGCTCCGGGTGTCTCCCACTCCATGCGGCTCCTCCACTCGCTGCGAACTCTGCATCCAGGATGCGGAATCCGCACTCCCTTCCGTCACGACGTGGCGCCGCGTGGGCTCCTCCTTGCTTGAACGCTGCCGAGCCCATCTGTCTCTCCCCGAGGGTTGGGGGTGGCACCCGAGCCGGGTCACCACCTCACTTCGAGGCTCCGTTGTGCAAGCAGGAGGCCCATGACCCCAACCCTCGATGACGAGCCGCGTCGAGCGCATGCGGAATCCGCACCCCGTCGGCGAGTCCCGCAGTCCCTGGAGGCATTTCCCATGTAATTCCGAAGGGTTGAAATGTGGCAAGGTGCATGCAGTCGACCCTGTCCGGGAACGCCGGAGCGCCAGGAGCGCACCGGCCTGCAACGGGACATGGCGGCGATGACGATGCTCCGGAAAGCGTGGTTGAAGAGGCGGCCCCAGCGGCTGACGGCGCTGACCCTGGGGATGCTCGGCGTGGTGGTGGTGCCCGGTACGGGTCTGGCGAGCGCGACGAAGGGCGCCGCGCTGTTGCCGGGTGATGCGCCCACGAAGGTCGCCCTCCTGGGCCTCGCCCAGGCGAGCGTGGTACCCACGCCGGCGGAGACCGCGGCGCCTCCGAAGGAGCCGAGCGCTCCGAGCGAGGCGGTGCCCACGGACCTGGGCGTCACCCGGCAGGCCCAGCCGGAGGTGCCCAGCGTCTCGCTGGAGGAGGCCATCGCGCGGGCGCTGAAGACGAACCCGGCGGTGGCGCAGTCCGAGGGCAACGTCACCAACGCGGCGGCGGCCGAGCGCAGCGCCGTGGGCGCTTACATCCCCACGCTGTCGGCGAGCGCGAGCGGCTCGCTCTCCAGCACCCAGCGCGTCGAGCCAGTGACGGGCGCGGTCATCAACGGCTCGGCCGACAACTACAGCGCGGGCCTGTCCACCGGGTGGAACGTCTTCACTGGCGGCCAGCGCAGCGCCACGCGCGAGCAGACCAAGGCCCAGTCGGGCGCGGCCTCCGCGCAGTTGAGGGCGCAGCGCGCCAGCGCGGTGCTCGAGGTGCAGCGCGCGTACTACGAGGTCCTCCGCGGCACGGGCCTGGAGAACGTGGCGCGCTCGCGCATCGAGCGGGCCCGGCAGAACGAGGAGGCCGCGCAGCGCCGGTTGGCGGTGGGCTCGGCGACGCGCTCGGACCTGCTGCGCGCGCAGCTGGACCACACCACGGCGCGCGATGCCCTGCGCACGGCGGAGACGCAGCGCGCCTCCGCGGCCCTGGCGCTCGGACGGCTCATCGGCGCGGAGGGCGCGGTGGAGGCCAAGGGCACGGAGAACCTGGACCCGAAGCCGCTCGCCGTCTCCGATGAGACGCTGGTGTCGGACCTGGAGGCGCAGGCCCCCGCGGTGCTCGCGGCGGCCTCCACTCTGAGCGCCTCCGCCGCGGGCGTGGACGTGGCCAAGGCCACCTACCTGCCGACGGTGCGCTTGTCCGCCGGCTACGACTGGTTCAACCAGGACCCGAGCTTCAATGGCGGCCGGACCAGCTGGAACGTCCGGCTGGGACTCTCCTACCCCATCTTCGACGGCTTCCTGCGCGAGGAGCGCGTGCAGCGGGCGAAGACGGCGGAGGTGGTGTCTCAGGTGCAGCTCGCGGACACGCGCCGCGCGGTGCGCACCGGTGCCCACCAGGCGCTCAACCAGCTGCGACTGTCCGCCGACCGCATCGGCCTGTCCGAGCAGTCGGTGGAGGTGGCGCGCGAGGACCTGAAGGTGCAGGAAGAGCGCTACCGTCTGGGGGCCACCACCATCCTGGAACTGCTGACGTCCCAGGAGAACCTGGTCCAGGCGGAGATCAACCTCGTGTCCTCGCGCTTCGACTATCGCATCGCGCACGCGGAGCTGGAGGCGCTCGCCGGGAGGCAGCTGTGACGACACCCATGAACGACACGACGGGACAACCGGCCGACAAGGCGCGCGACATCGCGGACGTGGTCATCCGGGTGGAGGGCCTTCGCAAGGACTACACCATGGGCTCGGAGGTGGTGCGCGCGCTGCGCGGCGTGGACCTCACCATCCGCCGCAACGAATACGTGGCCGTCATGGGCCCGTCCGGCTCGGGCAAGTCCACCTTCATGAACCTCATCGGCTGCCTGGACGTGCCCAGCGAGGGCCAGTACTGGCTCAACGGCCAGCCCGTGGCGGGCATGACGGAGAACGCGCTGGCGCGCATCCGCAACCGCGAGCTGGGCTTCGTGTTCCAGAGCTTCAACCTGCTGCCGCGCGCGTCCGCGCTCGACAACGTGGCGCTGCCCCTGGTGTACGCGCGAGTGCCCAAGAAGCTCCGTCTGGAGCGCGCCGCGGCCATGCTGGACAAGGTGGGCCTGGGCAGCCGCAAGGACCACCGCCCCAACGAGCTTTCCGGAGGTCAGCGCCAGCGCGTGGCGATTGCGCGCGCCCTGGTGACGCAGCCGGCGCTGCTGCTCGCGGACGAGCCCACGGGCGCGCTCGACAGCCGCACGGGCGAGGAGATCATGGCCCTCTTCGGGGAGCTGCACTCGCAGGGACAGACGCTGATGCTCGTCACGCACGAGTCGGACATCGCGGCGCACGCGCAGCGGGTGCTGTTCCTGAAGGACGGCGTCATCGAGCGGGACGAGCTGAAGAAGCACTGAGCAGGTCCGTCTCCTGGATGGAGAAGGCCACGAAGATTTGGAGGTCGTCGTGAGCAAGGCGAAGAAGGTGGTCATCACGGGTGTCGCGGCGGTCCTGATTGGCGCGGGCGTGTACGCCACCCAGCAGGGAAGCCAGCCGAAGACGCCGGAGCGCTCGGCGGCGGTGGCCGTCGTGGAGCGCCGGGACATGGAGGTCGTCGCGGAGTCCGCGGGCCTGGTTGAGCCCCTGCGCGTGGTGGAGGTGAAGTCCAAGGCCTCCGGCGAGGTGCTCCGCGTGCTCTTCGACACCGGCGACAAGGTGGAGAAGGACGCGCTCTTGGCGGAGATCGACCCGCGCGACGTGCAGAACGCGCTCGCGCAGGCCCAGGCGGACGTGGAGTCCGCGCGGGTGCGCCTCAACACCACCGAGGCCCAGCGCCAGCGCATGGAGTCCTTGCGGCAGTCCGGTTACGTGACGCAGCAGGAGTACGAGTCCTCGGTGGACGCGTTCGCCACGGCGCGGGCGGCCAAGGTGCGCGCGGAGACCAACCTCCAGCTCGCCAAGGAGCGCAGCCGCGACGTCACCATCCGCGCGCCCAGCTCCGGCACGCTGCTGGAGCGGCAGATCCAACCCGGGCAGATCATCGCCTCGGCCATCTCCAACGTGTCCGGCGGCAACACGCTGTTCAAGATGGCGGACCTGTCGGTGATGCAGGTGCGCGCCAAGGTGGACGAGACGGACGTGGGCCAGCTCAAGGCGGGCCTCAAGGCGCGCGTGACGATGGAGGCCTACCCGGGCCGGACGTTCATCGGCGAGGTCGTGAAGATCGAACCGCAGGCGCTGGTGGAGCAGAACGTCACCCTCTTCCCGGTGCTCGTGCGCCTGGACAACCCGGAGGGCCTGCTCCGGCCGGGCATGAACGCGGAGGTGGCGATTGAAATCTCCCGCCGGCGTGACGCCATCACCGTCCCCAACTCCGCCGTGGTGGGCCTGCGGGACGCGCGCGCCGCGGCGCTCGCGGTGGGGCTGACCGAGGAGTCCGTGCGCTCGCTGATGCGGCCGACGGGCGGCAGCAGCAACGCGGGGGCGCCGGGCGGTGACGCGGCGGCGCGTCCCGAGGGCGCGGCGGACAAGGGCGCGGTGGCGCCGGGTGGAGCGACGCCGGTGAACGTGAGCGCGCAGGCGGTGGAGCCGGGCGCCGAGGGTGGCGGCCGTCGCAACCGGGGCGGTGGACGCGAGGGTCGCCAGGGCACCGGGGACACGCGGCCAGGCATCGTCTTCGTGAAGGGGCCGAACGGGCCGGAGCCGCGCCGGGTGACGCTGGGACTGAGCGACTGGGAGAGCTCCGAGGTGCTGAGCGGCCTGAGCGAGGGCGACCAGGTGATGCTCGTGTCGGTGGCGCAGCTCCAGCAGCAACAGCAGCAGCGCTCGGAGCGCATGCGTCAGTCGGCCGGCATGATTCCGGGTGCGGGCGGCGGCATGCGCGGCGGACGGTAGTCGGCGGCAGGAGGAGGACAGGTCATGGGAGAAATCATCCGGGTCGCGTTCGACGCGGTCCTCGCCAACAAGCTGCGCTCCCTGCTGACGATGTTGGGCATCGTCATCGGCATCGCGGCGGTCATCACCATGGTGGCGCTGGGCGAGGGAGCCCAGCGCTCGGTGGAGCAGCGGCTCAAGACGCTGGGGACCAACGTCCTCACCGTGCGCCCCGGCCAGTCCTTCTCCGGCGGTCTCGGCCGAGGTCAGGCCACCATGACCATCGACGACGCGGAGGCGCTGCGCGCCAACCCCAAGCACATCCAGAACGTGGCCCCGGAGATCGAGTCCCGCTTCCAGGTGGAGTACGGCGCGGGCAACGCGAACCTGTCCGTCGTCGGCACGTGGCCGGCGTACTTCAACATCAACGAGTCGAACATCGTCTCGGGGCGGCTCTTCACCGAAGCGGAGGACAAGGGCCGGCGCCGCGTGGTGGTGCTGGGCGCGCTGGCGGCCGGACAGCTGGGGGTGCGGGACTCCTCCGCGCTGGTGGGCGAGACGATTCGCATCCGCGGCATCCCTTTCGAGGTCATCGGCGTGCTGGCCGAGAAGGGCTCGCAGGGCTTCTCCAACCCGGACGAGAGCCTCTACATCCCGCTGGCCACCGCGCAGTTCCGGGTGATGGGCAGCAACCGCATCCGCTCGATTGCCGTTCAGGCCTCGGGCGAGGGCGCCATGGATGACGCGATGGCGGAGATCGACCTCAAGCTGCGCCGCGAGCACCGGCTGCGCCCCGAGGAGCAGGCGGACTTCAACATCCGGGACCAGGCGTCGCTGCTGGCGACGGTGCAGGAGACGACGCAGACCTTCTCGCTGCTCCTGGCGGGCATCGCCGCCATCTCCCTGCTGGTGGGCGGCATCGGCATCATGAACATCATGCTCGTCTCGGTGACGGAGCGGACGCGCGAGATCGGCCTGCGCAAGGCGCTGGGGGCCACCGGCACGGACATCCTGCTCCAGTTCCTGGTGGAGTCACTGGTGCTCTGCCTCGCGGGCGGCACGCTGGGCCTGGCGCTGGGCGTGGGCGGCGCCGCGCTGCTGCAGAAGCTCATGGGGTGGACGATGGTGGTGGCGCCCGAGGCCATCATCCTGGCCATCGCCTTCTCGGCCACCGTCGGCGTGTTCTTCGGCATCTGGCCCGCGCGCCGCGCCGCGAGCCTCGCGCCCATCGAGTCGCTGCGCTACGAGTGACGCCGCATCCGGCCCGGGAGCACACCTCCCGGGCCGCGCGTTCAGCGGCCGGGGCGAGCGCCCGGGTCCAGCTCGTAGGCGGCGACGTCGCGGTAGTAGCGCTCCACCTCCTGCTGCGCCGCGGGCCGCGTGAAGACCTCCGGGCGAGGATGCGCGATGGCGTCGAGGATGACCTCTACGGCCTCCTCGACGCGCTGAGCCCCGGGCAGCATGCGCGAGTCCGGCCCGCCTCCCAGCGCGTTCGTCCCGAACTCCGTGGCCACCACGCCCGGCATCACCACCGTGACGTGGATGCCGGGATGGGTCTTGTGCAGGTCCTGACGCAGACAGGCGCTCAGCGCGTTCAGCGCGTGCTTGGCCGCACTGTACGCGGAGCGATGGGGCACGACGGGCAGGCGCCCCAGCGTGCTGGAGACGTTGAGGATCTGCCCGGCGTTGCGCGCCTGGAAGTGCGGCAGGACGGCCTGCATCCCGTAGAGCGCGCTGTTGACGTTGGCGCGCCACATCTCCTCCAGGTCCTCGTCCGTGAGGTCCGCCACGGAGCGGGTGATGCCGCGCCCCGCGTTGTTCACCCAGACGTCGATGTGACCGAAGCGCTGGAGCGCCGCGTCGCGCAGCTTCTCCACCTGCGCGCGGGACGTCACGTCGGTGACGACCGCCAGCGAGTCCCGGCCGGAGCGGGTCGCCACCGTCTCCAACGCATCCTTGCGACGGGCCGCCAGCACCAGCTTCGCCCCACGCGCGCCCGCCACCCGCGCCAGCTCCGCGCCGATTCCTCCACTCGCCCCCGTGATGACGATGACCTTGTCCATGTGTGTCCCCTCCCGAGGCTCGCCTGCTGTCACGGCCGGGGAATCTACCCGCCCGGAGCACACCTGGCCGGTTCTCGTCCGCCGTGTGCCACGCTCAGTGTTCAATCTCCGGGACACGGCCGGGCCCGAGGCCGCGTGTTACCCTTCCCGTCCGTTCTCAGCCCGGGCACATCCCCATGCCGTTCCGGTTCTCCTCCTTCTCGATGCTCATCGGCCTCGGCGCGGTGCTGGGCCACCTGTATCTCTACCGGCGACTGGTGCGTGAGCTGGTGCGAGGCCGCGTCGGCCGGCTCGTGGCCATGCTCGTCCTGGGCTTGCTCACGCTGCTCCTGGGTCTGCGACGCACGCTCCTGGACGCCGTCCCCGAGCAGTACGAGCAAACCGTCACGGTGGCCACGTACACGTGGATGGGCGTGGCGCTCTGCCTCGTGCTGGCCCTGGGAGCCATGGACCTCGCCCGCGCGTTCCTCGTGTTGGGTCGCCGCCTCCAGCGGCGCCGGGCCACGCCACTCGCGTCCCCGGACGAGGAGCCCATCGACCCGGAGCGGAGGAAGTTCCTCGGACGCGCGCTGGCGGGAGGCGCGGCCATCGCGGGAGGTGGCCTCGCGTCCTACGGTCACTGGCGAGCCTTCGCGCCGCCGATGGTGACCGAAATCGCCATCCGGATTCCCAAGCTGCCGCGCGCGCTCGACGGGCTCAGCATCGTGCAGCTCACGGACATCCACGTGGGCCCGTTCATCCAGCGCCGGTTCATGGACGAGCTGGTGCGACAGGCCAACGCGCTGAAGCCAGACCTGTTCGCCATCACCGGCGACCTGGTGGACGGCGACGTGCCCACGCTTGGGCCCTCCGTCGCGGCGCTGCGGGACTTGCGCTCGCGCTACGGCAGCTACTTCGTCACCGGCAATCACGACTACTACTCGGGTGACGTGGCGTGGACCACGTTCCTCCAGTCGCTCGACATCCAGTCGCTGCGCAACCGCCACGTGCGCATCGGTGACGCGGGCGCATCCTTGGACCTGGTCGGCGTGGATGACTGGAGCGGCTGGAAGCGACGCAACCAGAAGGGCTACGACCTGGACCTCGCGCTCCAGGGGAGAGCCCCGGAGCGCGCGGCGGTGTTGCTCGCGCACCAGCCCGCGAACTTCAAGGTGGCCGCGGAGCGCGGGATGGACCTCCAGATTTCAGGCCACACGCACGGCGGGCAGCTCGTGCCCATGACGCTGCTCATCAACTTCGCCTGGGAGCACGTGGCGGGCCTGTACCGCCATCAGGACTCGCACATCTACGTGAGCCGGGGCTGCGGCTTCTGGGGACCGCCCATGCGCGTGGGCAGTCCTCCGGAGCTGGTGAAGCTCGTGCTCACGACGTAGGTGCCAGCCCAAGGCCGCCGCCCCGAGCGAGAACACGATGACCACCCACGTCATCGGCTCGGCTCCAGCTCCACCTGATGCAGGGCCTTGCCCGTGAGGTCGTGGATGGCCACGGTCATCACGCCCGATGCGCCCTGGATGCGGACGCTGCCGAAGTACTGCTGCCCCTCCCACGGCGCCGCGTTCATCACCGTGGCCGGCTTCTGCCACTTCACCTCGGGGCCGAAGGTCTCGTCGAGCGGGCTCGGGCCGAACGTCCCCGCGTTGAGCGGCCCCGCGACGAACTCCCAGAACGGGTCGAAGTCCCGGAAGCGCGCCCGGTCCGGATGGAAGTGGTGCATCGCCGGGTAGTGCACGTCCGCGGTGAGGAACACCACGTTGCGCACCCGCTGCTCCTTCAGGAACGAGAGCAGCTCCGCCAGCTCCAGCTCGCGGCCCATCGGCTCGCCCGGACCGTTGGCCCAGGCCTCCATGAGCGGACCGTCCGGCGTCTTCTCCGCGGGCACGACGAGCCCCAGCGGCATGCTGGTCGCGATCACCTTCCACGTCGCGCGCGATGACGCCAGGGCCTGCTTCAGTCCATCGAGCTGCGCGCGGCCCAGGAAGGCCGTCTCCGGGCCCGGCCGCGTCTGGCGGTTGAGCGTGTTCGGCCCTCGGAACGCCCGCACGTCCGGGATGAAGACATCCAGCAGCGGCCCCTGGGAGAGCTGACGGTGGATGCGCCCCTCCGCGCGAGCGGCGCCGCCCACGGGTGAGTACTCGAAGAACGCCTGACGCGCCCGTGCACCGAGAACGCCGTCATCCGAGACCAGCGTGTAGCGCGGGTCCTCCGCCATGGAGCGGCCCGGATACCAGTTGTTGCGCACCTCGTGGTCATCCCACTGGTACGCGATGGGCACCTCGCGAGCGAAGGCCCGCAGGGACTCGTCGAGGAAGTTGTAGGCGAAGTTCCCGCGCAGCTCCTCGAGCGTCTCGGCGACCTTGGACTTCGCGGGCGTGACGACGTTGCGCCACACGCGCCCGTCCGGGAGCGTCACCTCGGGCAACAGCGGGTTGTCCGCGTAGATGACGTCGCCGACGTGCAGGAAGAAGTCCGGCCGCAGCGCGCGCAGGGCCGCGAAGCCGCGATACCCGCCCCACTCCCGGT
>NZ_SRLW01000291.1:0-12294 GCF_006518215.1 Myxococcus sp. AB025B | reverse complement strand
AGGGGTCACACCCGTTCCCATCCCGAACACGGAAGTTAAGCCCTCCAGAGCCGATGGTACTCCGCGGGAAACCGCGTGGGAGAGTAGGTCGCTGCCGGATTCTTTTTGAGAAGCCCTCGTCGCCTCGCGCGACGGGGGCTTTTCTTTTTTCCTCCCCTTCAGCGACTTCGCGTAGAGCGCCTCCACCTCGAATGCTGGCGGAGGACCATTGGCGTTCCCGTACACCACCAGGTGGCCGAAGGGCGCGAGCGACTCGAGGCTGTTCGCCCAGGTGCTGGCACCCACCGAGTCCAGCACCAGCTCCACTCCGCTGCTTCCCGTCACCTGCTTCACCCAATCCGAGACTGACGCCGAGCCTCCGTAGACGAAGACAACATCGGCGCCTGCCTCTCGCGCCAGTGCGGCTTTGTCTGTGTTTGACACGGTCCCCAGCACCACTGCTCCCAAGGTCTTGGCGAGCTGGATGGCGAGAAGACCCACGCCTCCCGCCGCGGCGTGGATGAGGACTCGGTGACCTCTCTGCACCTGCGCTGACGTGAAGAGGAGATGCCAGGCCGTGAGGCCCTGCACGAGGAGCCCCGCTGCCTCCTCGAAGGAGACGTGCTTGGGAAGCTCCAGGAGTTCATCCACCGAAGTCGTCGCCAACTCCGCATAGCTCTGCTGCGCGAGGGCCACCACTCGCTTGCCGACCCATCGTGAGTCGACACTCTCGCCGACCTGGTCCACGACCCCCGCGGCCTCGCTTCCGAGGATTCGTGGGAGCGGGGCCGTGGCGTCGTAGAGGCCTCGACGGCGTTCCGTGTCCGCGAAGTTCACGCCCGCAGCCCTCACCCGGATTTGCACCTGGCCAGGACCCGCTGTCGGGTCTGATACCTCTTCCAGCCGCAACACGTCCGGACCGCCTATCTCGTGGTAGCGAATCGCTCTCATCCCCGCGTCGTGACGACGAGGTGACTTCGTCGCCGCTGCTCGCCCGCGAGGATTCGCACGACACCGAGGTGCTCCTGCTCTCTCTCCCGTCCCTGCCTGAGGGCCGACTGGGTCCGCTGCGGCTGTCGCTGTTCCGCTGTTGTTGACCCATGGACGTGAAAAAGTGGGGGAACGAAGCGGGAACGCCTCGTGTGACTGGCCTCGGTCCACTGGGCTTGCTTGAGTGGCGCTCCCCCCACGCAAGAGGAGCCTCCTGAATGAAGCTGCTTCGTCCCTCGCTTGGTGTCCTGCTCGCGGCCGGTTTCTTCGTCGCGCCCATGCGCTCCGATGCCGCCAATGTCCGCGTCGGGCTCGGGGCCGACTATTGGATTGATCAAAGCGCGGCCTTCAGCTTCCTGCTGGGAGTGGAAGGCCGGCTCGCGGGGCCTCTCTCGGTGGGCGCCCGCTTCGGCGCCTCGCTCATCACCGATGGCAACGACGTGGGAATCCCCCTGGATGTCGTTCTCCGCGCGAACATCGCGAGCGCGGGGGTCTACGTCGAAGGGCTCGTGGGGCCCTGGATTGTCATGGGCCGTGGCGATGCGCTTCGCGCGCATGCCGCCTTCGGCTTCGGCCTGCAGGGCAAGGCCGCGAGCATCGGCGTGGAGGTGGGCTACCTGGACCCCGACCCCGTCATCGGTCTGCGCCTGGGCTACAAGTTCTGAGGCTCAGTAGTGCGGTGGACGCTCTTGCTGACGGGCGTCCACCAGCCCGGGCTCGGCCTCCAGCTTCTTCTTCAGGAGGTCCAGCTCCACGCGCAGCGCCTCGATGACCCGCTGCTGCTGATAGAGCACGTCGCTCAGCTCCTGCAGCGTCTCCTGCTGCTGCATGTAGCGAAGCTCCAGCTCGGTGATGCGCGACTCGTCCATGGGGCCCACCCTTACCTCGGAGTTGCCCCCGTCGTCCCTCCCTCTCAGCTCCCCGGCGTCCTGCCATGAACGTCCAGGAACACCTCCAACGTGCGCGCGAGCTCCTCGCCCGGGGCCAACCCGAGCTGGCCGAATCCGCGCTCAGTGACGCCATCGACGCCTCTGTTGCCCAGGAGGACCTGGTGCTCCTCACCCGGGCCCGCTTCGCCCTCGGAGCGCTGCTCTTCCAGCAGGAGCGCGATGACGAGGCCCTGCCCTATCTCCTCGCCGTCGTGCGGACCGAGCGTGTCGATGGCTCGGTGGACCACGAGGTCAAGGCCTCCGCGCGCATGCTCCGGCAGATTCGAGGCATCGAGCCTCGCTGAGCCCCGCGCCCTCTCAGGGCACGCTGCACGACTGGCGGATGAGCTCCATCCGTCCGGAGAAGCGGCGCTCGAGGTCCATCCGCGTCAGTCTCGCGTCGTCGATGCGCCGCGCCTCGAGCTGCATCGCGCACAGGGCCGCCAAGGCCTTGGGGCTGCCCAAGTCGAGTCGGTCCGCCTGTCTCAAGGCCTCCTGGGCACCGTCCACATCTCCCAGGCGGAACAAGGCCAGCCCCAGCTCGAAGTGAGCGAGCGAGAGCCTGGGGTCCTCCAGCGTCGCCTTGCGCAACACCGCCACGGCCTCCGCTGCTTGGCCGGCCGCGCGCAGCACCAGCGCCTGCTCCACCAGCAGCCGCGCCAGAGGGACCTTTCCCCGCAGCGCCATGAGCACCGCGAACGCCTCCGACGGCCGCTCGGCCGCGCTCAGCAGTCGCGCGTAACGAAGCCCGATGAGCGGCTCTCCTGGGGCCTTCTCGAACGCGGCCTTCATCGCCTCGGACGCGCCCACCATGTCGCCACTCCGCTCCCGGAGCTCCGCTCGGAACACGTCCGGCCGGGCATCCGTGGGCGCCAGCTGGTTCGCCCGCTCCAATGCCGTGCGGACACAGCGCTCCATCCGCTCCACTTCACAGACGCGCGCGAGCAGCAGCTGCGTCTCCATCGCCTCGGGCTCCCGTCGCTCCGCGGCCAGGGCCAGCTCGTGTGCCTCGGCCGGGGCGCCGTCGAGCAGCAGCTCCGCGGCTTCACGCAGCTCCGCGGCCGTCGCCTTCGGATGCTCTCGCAAGGGGAGCAGCAGCCTGACGCGCTGCTCGGGCAGCGGGGTGGCTCGAGCGATGCTCAGCTCCTGCTCCGGCATGTTCCTGGGCAGGAACAGCGGGATGAGGTGAATCAGGAACGCCACGCCACACACCACCAGCATGCCGCGCAGGCCCTGATCGACCCGCCAGCGCCGCTGCTTCCCGGCTGACACCTCCTCGGTGTGGGGTTGCTGTCGCTCTGCTTCCATCCGCCGCACGTCCCGTTCTCGCCCAGCCGCTGGCGCGGCTCACACTGCCCGAAGTCGCGGCCGGAGGCCTCGAGGCAATTCGACCCCGCAGCTCCAGCACAGCTCGAAGTTGCCCGGGTTCTCCTCCCGACAGCCCGGACACTCCACCGTGCGCGAGGCCTCCTCCTGATTCTCCTTCAGCTCCGCGACCACGGCTCGCGCCTGCTCCACGTCCTCGGGATGGAGCCAGAGCTCCACCCACGTCTCGCCGCTCGGAATCTCTCCGGTCAGCGGGGCCAGCGACTCGCCGCGCACCTGGACGGACATTCCCTCGGCTTCCAGCGTCCCCGCCAGCAGCCGCGCCTCTCCCACCGTGCGGTGCACGGAGAACTGCACACGCTTCATGTCTCTCTCTTCACAGATGACGGGGCGCTCGGCAACCACACCCACCGCCGCCGTGCCGCCTTCTCTCACCGAAGCCTGCTCGTCTGCTTATTGTTCATGCTTTGTCACAACCCACATGGGTCGACTGTCGCCTGTCCCCCGGTGTTTGCCTTTCACCGCGCGTCCAGGTGAAGATCAACATCGGCGGGGCGCCGCCCGAGCGCCTCCCGGTGCGCCCTCCACCCACTGTGTGAAGCCTTTGTCCAGGATGCGAGACGCCGTCCCATGCGTGCGCACGCTCTCCAATTCCGTTCGGCTCTTCCCACACACCTTGCGTGGGTTCGCTACGGCTTCGCCGTCCTCTGCGTGAGCCTCGCGGGGCTCGCCGCGTGGTGGTTCGTCCTGCCTGGGGCCACGGCGCTCCTGCTGTCGCTCGCGGCCGTGCTACTCGCGGCGCTCACCGGAGGCGCGGGACCCGCCGGGTTGGCGACCCTGGTGGGGACGCTCCTCTGCATGCTCGGTCCCGCATCGTCAGTGAGCCCCTCGGCGCCGAGCACCGTCGCCCTCTTCCTCATCGTGGGAGCGCTTGCCTCCCTCCTGGCGGGACGACGTGTACAGGTACCAGAGCGCGTCACGGCGCCCTCGCTCGTGACACCCGCGCCGTCCTCCGGCCTGGAAGCCCACTTGCTGCGAAGCCTCAACGACGCGGTCCTGGCCACCGACAACCGAGGCGTCGTGCGCTACCTCAATCCCGCGGCCGCGCACCTGCTGCAGTGCTCGGAGGCGGAGGCCCTGGGCGTTCCCCTCTCACACGTGCTGCGCTCCCGCCCCGAGTCGGGCTCCTTCCCGCTGCGCCAGGCGGCGCCTCCCAAGACGTGGTCCCAGTGGCCCCGCGCGCTGAAGCGACGCGACGGTGGAGAGCTGCCCATTGAGGAGTGCACCGTGTCCCTGCGCGGGGCCGATGACGAAGAACTCGGCGCCGTGTGGGTGTTCCGCGACGCGACGGCCCGTCGACAGCTGGAGCTCGAGCGGGCGCGGTTGCTCGAACGCGAGCACGCGGCGCTCGCCGAGGCCCAGGTCCAGCGCGAGCGGATGGAGTCACTCTTCCTCCAGGCCCCCGTCGCCATCGCCGTCTTCCGTGGGCCGGACCATGTCTGTGAGCTGCTCAATCCCCAGGCGTGCGCGCTGCTGGAGGTGGATGCCCACGCCATTGGCAAGCCGCTGCGCGACCTGCGGCCCGCCATGGACCCCGGCATGCTGCGGCTCCTCGATGACGTCTACCGCGACGGCAAGCCCTTCTCCGGGCGCGAGGTGCCCCTGGCCTCCGCGTCTCCCTACGTCACCCCCGCGCTCTCCCGACAGCAGCGCTTCCACGACTTCAGCTGGCAGCCCTGGTGTGATGCCCGAGGCGTCGTCCAGGGCGTGATGGCCGTCGCCGTGGAGGTGACGGGACTGGTGGTGGCCCGGCGCGCCGCGGAGGACCTGGCGAGGGACTTGCGCGAGGTGGTCCAGTCCCGCGACGAGTTCCTCTCCATCGCGAGCCATGAGCTTCGCACCCCCATCACCTCCGTCCAGCTCCAGCTCCAGTTCCTGCTGCGCGGCGCGCCGGCGATGGGCTCCGAGGCCACGGCCTCGCTCGTGCGTCGCCGCGTCGAGTCCACGCTGCGCTCCGTCGCCCAGCTGCACCAGCTCGTCGCCACGTTGTTGGACGTGTCCCGCATCCGCGCGGGTCGACTCGACCTGCATCGTGAGCGGGTGGACCTGTCGTCACTCACTCAAGAGATGGTGTCCCGCGTCCAGGAGGACGCGGCGGGCGCGCGATGCCCCGTGCGGCTCGTGGTGTCCGAGCCCCTCGTCGGCCACTGGGACCGCGTGCGGCTGGAGCAGGTCATCACCAACCTGCTGTCCAACGCCTTCAAGTACGGCGCGCAGCAGCCCGTGGACGTCCACGTCACGCGCGAGGAAGGCTACGCGCGCTTGAGCGTGAAGGACCATGGCATCGGCATCGCTCCCGAGGACCACGCCCGCATCTTCCAGCGCTTCGAGCGCGCCGTGTCCCAACGCCACTACGGTGGCTTCGGGCTGGGCCTCTGGATCGTCCGGCAGATTGTCGAGGCGCTCCAGGGCGACATCCGCGTGGAGAGCGCGCCCCACGCAGGCTCCAACTTCATCGTCCGGTTGCCCTTGCAGGACTCGACCACCGCGGCCGACGCGGCCCTCTGACTACTCCTCCTGGCGGAGCTCGTGGGGCAACACCACGTGCGCATGGCGCGGAGCGCGGGTGTGCAGCTCCCGCGTCAGCAGGGCGTCCAGCTCCCAGAGCAGGAGGTCGTAGAGCGGGCCCGCGCCTTTCGCGGGAAGGCGCTCCGTGGCCAGTCGGACCCGAGGAGACTCCTCGTCCTCGAACGCGAGCGTCACGGCGAGCCCGTCGGGACCGCCCGCCTGGGGTACGAGCACCACGGGTGCCGGCTGGTGTTCCACCTGCTCGAGCAGGGGCATGAACGTGCGGACCTCATGGGCCGTCAGTTCCCGCTCGGATACCACCTCGCCCTGCTCCAGGACCGCCAGGTGCTCGAGCCCCGTCAACCGCAAGGCCTGGGCCGCCGTGTTCGTCCGGCCGCTGCGCTCATAGGTCATCGTCCTCACGCCCATCACCTCCGTGCCAAGGAGGTAGGCACTCAGGCGCGTCTCGACATCCCCGCACGGACGAGGGACGGCCCGCAGCGCCGCCACACCGACACCCGGACGTACGCTTCAGGACAGCGTGGCGAGCCCTCCGCCCGAGTGTCCACCGCCGGGTCACTCTCTACGGTGCGGCCCTCTCGAGCACTCCCGCTCGGGAACGCCGGAGGTTCGCCCATGGGCAACAAGGGTAGCGGAAAGATGCCGAGCGCCAATGACCAGCGCTCCGTCTCCAAGAATCCCAACAACGACGCGCACAAGTCGTCGCAGGACAACCGCGCCAATCAGCTGAACAAGGAGCACGCGCCGAGCAAGGGCCCGGGCAACACCATCCCGGGCGGCGCTCCGGGGAGCGGGCAGCCAGGCTCGAACACGCCGAAGCACTGAGGTCCCTTCTGGCGCGAGGCCCCCGCTCCCGGTGGACCAGCACCGGTGGAGAGGGGGCCGTAAGCCATCACGGCCGGCGCGGTGTGTCGCTTCCGCGACGGGTGCTCACCGCGCCGCCGTGTCGTGGGACGAAGTGCTTCAGCGCGCGCGGGGCTCGCACTCGCCCTCGCCCCGGAAGTGGCCCGCGGTGCGGACCAGCGCCGTGACGAAGTCGCGCAGGTTGCGCACGTTGGCCGCGCCGCCCGTGCCGTACTGGTCGATGGGCAGCTCCGTGAGGTCCACCGCGGCCAGTTCCTCCAGCGTCACCTCGCCATCCGGTCCGGCGATGCCCAGCCTGTCCGCCTGGGCGATGGCGTCGAAGCGCATCTTCGCGTCCGGTGACTGGAGGTCGTCGAAGAAGAGGTGGTCCCCGTGGATGGTGAGCTGCACCGTCTCCTCGCCGTCCTTGGGCACCGTCACGCCCGCGCCCAGCTCGGGGCTCTCACAGTGCTCGTAGACGGTGTTCGTGGTGAAGCCCCAGTTGAAGCGCTTCGTCTCGCGGTCCTTCGTCGCCTGGCCGGCGACGTACACGCTGTAGCCCTCCGTCTTCATCAGCGTCACGTCCGCCGCGTCCGCGTTGCCCGCCACCGCGTCCGCCACCGGCGCCATCGCGAAGCTGATGTGGTCCCACTTCTGCGCGGGGAGGTCCTTGAAGCTCTCCACCACGACGGGGCCGGGCTTGTGCACGTCGAACACGCGCGCCTGCGTCTGCTTCGCGGCCACCTCGTCGTGTGTCTCCACCGTCACTTCACTGAGCACCACGAGGAACTTGTCGAAGCGCACCGTCCACCCGTCGGTGAAGCCCGCCTCATCGCCCACCGCGGGAGGAATCTGCTTCTCGATGAAGTCCTCTCCGTACGTGGTGAACGTCACGTTGCCCGTCCCATCACTGCAGGCGACGAGTCCCAGGCACGACAACCCCAGCATCCAGTTCTTCATTGCGCGGCTCCCTCTTCCCACGTCACCACGTAGGCGGTTGTGTCCTCCACGCCGCGCATCAGCGCATTGCGCGCCTGGCTGTCGGCGGGGAAGGTGTAGATGCCATCCGCGTCCGTGTCGGTCGCGGTGGCGAAGTCGATGCGGTCAACCCACTTCCTCAGGTCCACGGTGATGCGTACCCGGCCCGCTTCCAGCCCGAGGGACTTCTCGAAGCGCACGCCGGCCACCGGCTTGGGCAGGTCCGCCTCCACGTCGAAGCGCACCTGACCTCCGTCCGCGTTCGTCGCCGTGCCCACCAGCCGCACGGCGTGACCTTTCAGGACGCCTTGCGCGTCGGTGGTCGCCGTCGGGGTGGCGAGTGTCAGCTCCAGCGAGCCGTACTCGCCCGTCACCGCGCTCGCGGTGCCCAGTGGGGTGACTCCGCTCAGGAGGTCCACCGTGTGCGTCTCAAGCAACTCGCCCAGGGCGTCTCCCGGCGCGTAGTGGCCCGGGTGCGCGTGCGCCGTGCCTCCAAGGAGCGCGTACCAGTCGAAGGCACGGGAGAGGAGCACCCGGCCCTCGAAGAAACGCACCGGACCCAGGGAGACGTGCGCGGAGTCGAGTGTGATTCGCCAGCCTCGCTCGTTGGGGGTGTCGGAGAGCGGGGCCGCGGTGGACTCCACGGTGAAGACGCGGCGCTCGGCCTCGCTGCCACAGCCGAGCAGCAGGGCCGCGACGGCCACCGTGCTCCTCAGGACGTGTCTGCGATTCATAGATGGACCTCCAGGGTGAGCGAGGCCATTCGAGGCGACCCCGCGGTGAAATGTCGGGCCGGGACGAGGCTCGCCGGGGCGCTCGGGTCGAAGCGGGAGCTGTAGACGAACTCGCCGTCACGCCAGCGCGCGTCCAGGAGGTTGCGCACCTCCAGCTTCAGTCCCAGCTCCCCCCGGCGCAGGCCCAGGTCCAGGTCCGTGAGGAAGACGGAGCGGCTCTTCTCGTCGAAGGGCAGCGGGCGCGGGCCGATGAACGTGAGCCCCGTGCCCACCGTGAAGAGGGTGGGCTCGGCGCCCAACCACGTCCACTCGAGGGGATGCTCCCAGCCCACGTCCGCCCTGGCGACGAAGGGCGCGAAGTAGGGGAGCAGCGTGTCCGTCTTCGTCACGTAGGCGTGCGCCACGGTGCCGCTCAGCGCCGCGACGAGGCCTCGCACGGGGCGCGCCTGGAGCGACGCCGTCACTCCCGAGCGGACGGTCTCTCCCGTGTACACGGTGGTGCCCACGGTGTGGTCGAAGAAGAAGTCGTTCTCCACCTGCGAGCCGAAGACGCTGAGCTGCATGGCCCACGTCTCCCCGTCCTTGCGTGCGCCCACCTCGGCGCCGTGCACGGAGACGAAGGGGGCTCGCTCTCCCTCGGAGAGGCTGCGGGCCTGGGGCGAGCGGAAGCCGTCGCCGTAGCTGGCGAACAGTCGCCACGTGGTTGCATCGTCTGTCAGTGCGTACTCGAGGCCCGCCTTCGCGCCCAGGTGCACGCCGAAGGCGCTGCGGGAGTAGCCCTGGCCGTCGTAGAAGCGCGGGTCCCGGAAGGCGAGCGCGTCGAAGACCTCGACACCGAGCGCGTCCGCGCGGCCACCCAGTCTGAGCGCCCAGCGGCCGAGGACCATGCGCCCCTCGGTCCAACCCCAGACATCCGTCTGGGTGAGGTGGGCGTCGATCTCCTCGGAGAAGAAGGTGCCGTCTGATTCGCGGTAGCGCCGCTGGGCCTGCTCCACGCCGTCGCGCCTGGCGCCCAGGCCGAGCTCCATGGCCACGGGACGGCCGAACATCGTCACCGTGCGGCGGTGCTCGGCGCGGGCTCCGAGGATGATGGAGTCGTTCGTCTGCTCGAGTCCGTCACCTCGCTCGTCCACCCGGAAGCCGGTGAAGTTGTTGCGCAGCCGCAGGTCCGAGAGGATGCCGAAGAGCTCCAGCTTCGTGCGGCCCTGGCCCGAGCGGGGGAGGTCCACTCCGAGCAGGAGCTGGTGCCGGGAGACGGTGCCTCCCTGCCGTGGTGTGGAGGCGGAGAAGAAGTCTTGCTGACCTGTGAGGAGCGCGTCCTCGCGTACGACGCCGGGCGAGTCGAAGCGGGTGACGTAGCTGCCCGCGAGGGCTCGTAACGTGAGTCCGTCGGTGAGTCTCGTCGTTGCCTGCGCGAGCAGGGAGGCTCGGCCATAGCCGCGCTGCGCGCCGTAGTTCTTGGCCTCGCCGAGCTCCACCGCGGCGAAGGTCTCCGGGTCCTCGCCCGGGCGCACGGTGGCAACGAGTCGCCGCTGGCGGTACTGGCCCAGCGTGCCCGCGAGGTGCACGCCCTGCTCCTTGACGCCCAGGTCCATGCGCACCGTGCCGGCGACGGCGAAGTCACCTTGTGCCGCGCGATACGAGCCCTCCGTCACATCGAGCGCCTGGACGACCTCGGGGATGACGAAGTTGAGGTCCGCGTAGCCGAGCGCGTGGATGTGGCTGACCTCGTTCACGGGGAGGCCCGCGACGTTCAGCTCCACGTCCTGGCCGTGCAGGGCGTCGAAGCCACGCAGGAAGAGCTGGTGCGCCTTGCCCTCGCCGCTGTGCTGCGAGGCCACGAGGCCCGGCACGGCGCGGAGCAGGTCCACGGCTCCGCTGCGCGGCGCCGCGTCCAGGATGTCCCGGCCGAGGGTGAGCTCCGAGGCGCTTTGTGGAGGCCGTGTTCCTCGGACCACCGTGTGGGTCTTCGGCTCCGTGCGTGGGGGCTCGTTTGTGTCCTGCTCGGACTGCGGGACCTGATGGGCTTGGGGCTGCGCGGATGGAGTGGTCGCTTCGGCGCTCGACGCTGCTTGCGCGGGAGTGCTGGAGATATGGGGCTGCGCGGACGGTGTGGTCGCTTCGGCGCTCGGTTCTGCTTGTGGAGGAGAGCTGGCGATTGGGGGCTGCGCGGACGGTGTGGTCGCTTCGGCGCTCGGTTCTGTTTGTGGCGGAGAGCTGGCGATTGGGGGCTGCGAAGGCGGTGTCGTGGCTGCAATGCCCGGTGCTGCCCGAGGGGCTCGGGTGGCGATGCGGAGCTGCTCGGACGATGTCGTTGCTTGAGTCGCGCCCGGTGCTGCTTGCGAGGGTTGGGGGGCGATGCGCAACCGCGCGGCCGGGGGGGCCGCTTCGGTGTTCAGCCCCGCGTGAAGAGCTGGGGGCGTGGAGAGAGGCACTGTGGTGGTGGGGGCGGTCTGCGCTGTGTTCAGTGCGTGCGGCTTCTCCGTCGGAACAGGTGCTCCGGTGACGGCCCGGCTCGCGTGTTGCTCCGTCGACGACTTGTCTGCTCCCGGTGCAAGCGCTTCGTGAGCAGAGTGACTCGCGGCAGACTCCGCAGACGGCGTCGTTGCCGCGACAGTCCGCCTGGCGAGTGCTGCGTGGCTCGTGGCTCTGGATGGTGCGCGCGAGGTTGGCGCGCCGCGTGTGACCACGGACAGGTTCGTGCTCGCTCGTGCGCTCGTCGCCGAGGGCATGGTTGCCTCGCCGAGCGTCAAACGTGGCTTCGCCACCGCGAGCAGCGGTGCACAGAGGACCCACAAACCTGTCGATAGCGCGACGGTCACGACACTCGTGGACATGAAGGACACTCACGGCAGGTCGCCTCGGTCCTCGGGCCCTCGTGCACGCGGCTCTCGCGTGACACTCCTGGCTCGAAGACGGAGACCCTCCGCCGTCATGGATGTGGGGCGATGACACGCACGACTCCGGCACCTCATCGCGCACAACCGACGCGCGGAGGTCCGAAGCTCACGTTCGGTGGATTCGCTTCAGCGCGAGCGCCGTGGACCTATGGCCCTTGCGGCATCGCCGTCGGTCGTGGCGCCACACCCGGCAGTCGCGTCGGCGCATGCACGGACTCGTGCTTCCACGACACCCACCGCACCACCGGCACCACGGCCACGACCCACGTCGCCGCCACCACGCTCAGGTGCTCCACCGAGCCGGTCAGGTGCTTGTGGCCATCCGGACCATGTCCCGTCTCAGGCGACTGACGTGTGGGCTTCGGCGCGAGGCCACTCTCGTCTGGCGCGTCATGGCTGTGCGCCTGACCCCCGTGGCTGTGCACATGCCCCGCGCCACCCACGTGGCCTGCATGGCCCACCACCGCGTGCAGCACCGGCGCCACCGCGAGCCCGTACACCAGGACCATCAGGCCCAGGCTCGCGAGGTCTCGTCGGTCGTGGGGATTCAGCAAGGCGCTGGTCGACAGGGCAGGGGGGTGGTCGCCTCCTACCCGGCTTCCCGAGCCCACGCAAGGCAGCACACCCTCGCCGCTCGCCCCAGTCCTCGTGCCCGTTCATGCGCCGACTCCCTGCTCACGCAGCGCGGCCTCGCCGCCCGAGGGGCTCATGCCGCGCGGTCACCTCGCGGGTGCCGGCGCAGGACGAACACAAAGCCAATCGCAAACATCGCGCCCTCTCCGTGCCTTCATCGCCGCGTGAGCACGCGCGCCCACTCCAGGTGGACGTGGCGCGCGCGGTCGCCTCCCGGAGTGTCGTGGCAGAGCGTGTGGGGATGAAGCCTCGTGACGTGGGACGCCGAGCGCGAGAACTTCCGCCGCACCGAGTCCCCGATGTAGGCGTCGGACACCGCGAACCACCGGCCCGCCGCCGAGGTCCCCGCAGGACGGGGCCTCCGCCTCCCACCTGTCACTCCCCCAGGGAGAC
>NZ_SRLW01000290.1:0-12356 GCF_006518215.1 Myxococcus sp. AB025B | reverse complement strand
GGTGGAGGCGGCGGCGGAGGGGGGGCCTTGACGAGGTTGAGCACCACGTCGATGGGCTCCTCCGTCTCGAGGACCATGGGCTTCACGAACAACACCAGCGCGGCCACGACTCCGACGTGGACCGCGACGGAGAAGGCGGCGAAGCCGAGGATGCGTGAGGAATGAGGGTCGGTCTGCTGCGCGAACATGCCGGGGCACGCCTTACCACAAGCCCGACAAGAGTCGTCGGAATGTAATCCTGCTGCATCAGCAGAATCGTGTGAGTGTCATGGAGACGGCACGCAACTGATACCTCTGGACCGGCCACTCGTGCTAGAGGGCCGCCACCTCGTCCCCATCCCCAGAGGTATTTTCCGTGCAGACACAAATGAAGTGCGCGCTCGGGCTCGTGGCAGCCCTGAGTGTGTCCTGTGGTG
This sequence comes from Myxococcus sp. AB025B, assembly GCF_006518215.1. Taxonomy (NCBI): domain Bacteria; kingdom Pseudomonadati; phylum Myxococcota; class Myxococcia; order Myxococcales; family Myxococcaceae; genus Myxococcus; species Myxococcus sp. AB025B. The sequence continues at coordinate 11,940 of NZ_SRLW01000290.1, read as the reverse complement.
AGTCGACCGATGAGGTCGGCGACCGTTACCAGGGCGTCATCGATGCCTCGACGCTCGACACCAAGTTCCGGCCGACCAGCGGCAACTACCGGCCCACGACGGCCCGGGTGCGGGGCACCAACGTGCCCTTCTACAACCTGGGACAGGTCGCCACCGAGCGCAAGGACGACCGGGGCGTCATCACCAACGCGGGCGTCCCCGTGGACGCGGACGGCCGGCCGTACGTGCCCGCCGCGCGCGCGGTGAACACCTCCTATGAGTTCGCCGAGGGCTGTGTCACCGGCAAGGCGGACTTCGACGTCCGCACCGACAACTACCCGGAGACGGTGCAGTGGCCCGTCTTCACGAACCTGCCGCTGACCGTCACGGGCAACACGACGCCGCCGGTGGTCCCGCTGGTGAAGGTGACGCGCTGGAACGGCACGTCCTCCGAGCAGTGCAACGCCATCAAGGACGCGGCCTCCCTCACCAAGGGGAACTTCGGCGGCGGCGCGGGCGACACGACGATTGCGCTGCGCGCCATCATCGACGTGTCCGCGAACCTCAACCCGCTGCGCGCCGACTCCGCCTTCACGTCCCAGGGCGGCTGGTACCGCGGCCTGCAGCTGGCGTACCTGGACGGCGGCGAAATCCCCGTGGATGACCAGGGCAACCTGAAGGTGATGGACGGCGTGCTGGTGAGCCCGCCGACGGGCGCGCCCACGTCGGAGACGCCCGTGTACCTGTTCTCCGCGCTCCCGGGCGACGAGGGCTGGTCCCCGGTGGTGCGCCTGCGCACCTTCACCGCGACCACCGCGAAGCCCGCCTCCAGCTACACCGGCCTGTGCACGGACGTGTGCGCTGAGACGGAGCTGAACATCAGCACCCTCACCCGGTACTCCGGCGTGCTCTTCGCCGTCGGGAGCTCCCTGTGAGCGCCCCTTCCCCTGTCCCGAGCCCCTCCATGAAGACGCTTGTTTGCCGTGCCGGTGGCGCGCTCGCGCTGCTGCTGCTCGCGCTGGTCGCGAGCCTCCCTTCCCCCGCGCTCGCCGCCGGCCAGAACTACGGCCGCATGGCCGGCTATGTGTATGACCCGACGGGCGCGCCGCTCGCCGAAGTGCCGCTCACCGTCACGGGCCCCGCGCTGCAGCAGCCCCAGTCGCGCACCAGCGGCGAGGACGGCCGCTTCGAGTTCGACACCCTGCCCCCGGGCGAGGGCTACGTCCTCGAGGTGAACGTCCCGGGCTTCGCCCCCATCAAGAAGGCGGGCATCACCGTCCTGCTGGGCCAGGCGACGCAGGTGGACGTGAAGCTGGAGGTGTTCACCGAGCAGGCGGCGGTGGCCACCTACGAAATCGTGGAGAAGGTCAACCCCATCATCAACCCGGACTCCGCGCAGATGGGCGCGGTGATGACGGCGGAGAAGGCGGCCACCTCGCCCGTCTTCACCCAGGTGCAGGCCATGCCGCAGCTGGTCGCCGGCGTGGGCAACGGCAACGCGCCCAGCCTGCGCGCCGGCCTGTCGCGCTACGGCAAGTTCTTCATCGACGGCATGGACACGTCCGACGTGGTGGACGGCAGCATCAGCTCGCCGATGAGCTTCTACGCGGTGGAGAACTTCGAGGTCATGACCGGCGGTCTGGACGCGCAGTACAACTCGCTGGGCCTCATCCAGAACGTCGTCAGCAAGAGCGGCTCCAACAAGTTCACCTACGACGTGACGATGATTCTGTCGCCGGCGTGGGCCAACGCGAAGTACCGGGGCGCGGCCAACCAGAACCCCAACGTGGCCAACTACACCCAGAACGAGGTGCCGCTGTCCGAGACGGCCTTCTACAGCCCGCTGGTGGGCGTGGGCGGCCCCATCATCAAGGACAAGCTGTGGTTCTACGTCTCCGGTCAGTGGAACTTCTCCAAGCGCGACACGCCGCTGGGCGAGGAGAGCCGCACGTCCGACACCCAGACGCGCCTGGCCCGCCTGAAGCTCACCTGGCAGCCCACGACGAAGGACCGCCTGTCCCTGGCGTTCAACTACGACAACAACACCATCACCAACCAGGTCTCCTCCACCTTCGCCAGCCCCGAGGCGGAGACGCAGATCGACCGCGGCGGCTTCTTCGCCATCGTCAACTACGACCGCAACATCTCCGACAACGTCCTCTTCCAGCTCCAGACGGGCCTCACCTACAAGGACATCTGGAACGGGCCGATGAACGAGGACTCGCAGGACATCGCCCACATCTACAACAGCACCACGTACCGCAACGCCGGCGCGCTGCGCAACGAGGTGGGCAACCTGGTCACCGAGAAGCGCATGCGCTACCAGTTCGACCCGACGCTGCTCTTCAAGGTGAAGAACCACCAGATGAAGGCGGGCTTCCAGTTGAGCTACCTGAGCGGCGACAAGACGGCGCAGGTGATTGGCAACCAGCGCTTCAACGACCGCAACGGCGAGTGCAACCCGGACGACCCGGAGACGTTCGCCTTCTGCAACGAGCGCATCGACTTCTACAACAGCGAGGGCGTGCGCGGCCCGCTGACCACCGAGGCCGGGACGCTCATCTCCGGCGCGTTCTTCCAGGACCGCTGGAACGTCAACCGCTACCTGACGCTGGTAGCGGGTCTGCGCGCAGACGTGGGCCGGCTGTACGGTGACAACAACCAGTTCATCACCAACCTGGTGGGCATCGGCCCGCGCCTGTCCGCGACGGTGGACCCGTTCGGCAACCGCACCACGCTCATCAAGGCGCACTACGGTCGCTCCAACGAAGTGGGCGACGTGTTCATCGCGCAGCACGCCAACCCGGAGCTGCTCCAGGTGCGCTCCACGTTCGCCAACGGCGCGTTCGCGGACTGTACGCCGGACACCGTCGGCAACCCGCAGTGCAGCGTGGCGGGCGGGGCGTCGGGCCGCTTCTTCGACAAGACCAACCACACGCCGCCGCACGTGGACGAGCTGGCGCTCGGCCTGCACCACGCCATCAACGAGGGCGCGGTCATCGGCATGGACCTCACCTACCGCAAGTACTCCAACATGTGGGTGGACGAGGAGATCAACCGCATCTGGGACCCGTCCGGCACGCGCGTGGTGGACTACGCGGACGGCATCAACCACACGGTGGTGAAGATCCACAACCCGGACGACGCGTGGCGCGACTACCGCGGCATGGACCTGTGGGCGCAGGGCCGCACGGGCCCGTGGGACCTGCTGGCCAGCTACACCCTGGGGTTCAGCAACGGCACGGTGGGTGACTACTTCGACGGCTACGGCGCCAACCCGCGCTTCAAGCACTTCTTCGAGGGCCCGTCCCCCGAGGACATCCGCCACACGATCAAGGGCGCCATCGGGTACACCACCCAGTTCGGCCTCGACTTCGGCGTGCGCTTCAACTACCGCACGGGCGCGCCCATGTGGATGTTCCAGGAAGGCTCCGTGGACCGTCAGCGCGTGGTGCGCTCGGACCGCGGCACCGGTCACTCGTACAACACCAGCACGGGCATCCCGGACTTCAATGACCCGGCGGCCATCTCCGAGCTGCGTCAGCCGAGCCAGTTCCTGTTCGACGTCCAGGCCCGGTACGACCTGAACCGCGTCATCAAGACGAAGGAGACGAAGATGGAGCTCACGCTCATCTTCTTCAACGTCCTCAACAACAGCGACGTGACCTTCGTGCAGGAACAGTGGCGCGCCAACAACAACCGGTTCGGCACCGCCACGGGCCGCCGCAGCCCGATGCAGGCCGAGCTGCTCTTGCGCGTGCGCAACTAGCCACATCGCCGCACCACACAGGCCCTCGCTTCCATGCTGGGAGGCGAGGGCCCTTGAATCAGACGGGGCCGCGTTCTAGAGGGGCGTGTGACTTCCGCCCTCCGTCCGCTCCGCCTCGGGCTCCTGTCGGCCCTCGTCGTCTCCTGCGCCTCGCATCCGCCAGCGCCGGAGGCTCCACCCACGGCCCCCGCCGCCGTCAAGGCCGCGCCCGAGCCGGTGCGCCTGAGCGTGGTGGGCACCAATGACTTGCACGGCTGGGTGATGCCGTCGCGCGGGAGTCTGGCGGACGGCACGGCCGTGGAGCAGGGCGGGCTCGCCACGTTCGCGGGCTACCTGTCCATCCTGCGCGCGGAGAACCCGGACGGGGTGCTGCTGCTGGATGGCGGCGATTTGTTCCAGGGCACGCTCGCGTCCAACCTGACCGAGGGCGCGGTGGTCATCGACGCGATGAACACGCTCGGGTACGTCGCCTCCGCGCTGGGCAACCACGAGTTCGACTACGGCCCGGTGGGGCCGCGCTCGGTGGCGATGGAGGGGGATGACCCGTTCGGCGCGCTCAAGGCGCGCATCACCCAGGCGCGCTTCCCGATTCTCGGGGTGAACGTCACCGACGCGCAGACGGGCGTGAGCCCCACGTGGCTGGGCAACACGGGCACGCTGCTGGTGGAGCGGCGCGGGGTGAAGGTGGGCATCGTGGGGCTGGCGACGCCGCACACGCCGGAGGTCACCAACCCCGTGAATGTGGCGAGCCTGCGCTTCGCGCCGCTGGCGTCCTCGGCGCTCGCCGCGGCCACCGACTTGCGCGCGCGCGGGGCGGAGGTGGTCATCGCGATTGCCCACGCGGGCGCGGTGTGCAAGCGGCAGGACGACCCTCGGGACATCTCGTCGTGTGACAGGGGCGACAGCGAAATCATCGAGATGCTGGAGGCCCTGCCGGAGGGCACGCTGGACGCGGTGGTGGCCGGGCACACGCATCAGCCGGTGGGGCACTTCGTCCGGGGCACGCCGGTCATCGAGACCTCGGGCCGGGGCCGGGCGTTCGGCCTGGTGGAGCTGTTCGTGGACCCGACGACGCGCAAGGTGCTGCCCGAGCGCACGACGCTGCAGGGCTCCGTGCCGGTGTGCGAGCGGGTGGAGGCGACGCTCAAGACGTGTGACGAGCGCAAGCTGAAGGACCGCAACAAGGTGGAGCTGGTGCCGGCGACGTTCCGTGGGAAGCCGGTGGTGGCGGACGCGGCGCTGGGGACGCAGCTGGCAGGGGCGCTCGCGAAGGTGGAGGAGATGCAGAAGCGCCCGCTGGGCGTCAACGTGCCGGCGAAGCTGACGCGCGACTACGACGCGGAGAGCCCGCTGGGCAACGTGCTGGCGGACGCGCTGAACCAGTTGGGCATGACGGGCATCGCCGTCATCAACAGCGGCGGGCTGCGCGCGGACCTGCCCGCGGGCGAGCTGACGTACGGGGCCGTCTTCGAGGTGCTCCCGTTCGACAACACGCTCTCGGTCGTCACCCTCACCGGGGCCCAGCTGACGAAGCTCCTGGAGGGGGCCTACTCGCGCAAGGGAGGGACGCTCCAGGTGGCGGGGCTGAAGGTGAACCTGGAGCAGTGCAACGGCGTGACGCGGATGGTCTCCGTCACGAAGGCGAACGGGAAGCCCCTCGAGCCCAACAAGCTCTTCCAGGTGGCCATGCCGGACTTCCTCGCGCGGGGTGGCAGCGGGATGGACGAGGTGCTCAAGACGCTGCCGCCCGGGAGCGTCAACCTGGGCGAGCAGCAGGCGCTGACGCTGCGCGACGCGCTCGTGGAGCACTGGAGGAAGCGGGGCAAGCCGCTGGTGGCGCCGACGCCCGGACGCATCCTGCGTCAGCGCGCGGCGACGGGCTGCGCCGTGAAGGCCTCGGGTCGGGACTGAGGTCGTGAGGCAGGGCGCCGCGACGTCGGCGGCGCCCGAGGTCTTCGTCGCCGAGTCGGGCCACATGGACCTCGACGCCGCCCACCTCCGCGAGGCCATGAAGACAGGCTCCCCCCCAGGGCCAGGAGCTGACGGACGTCTACCTCGCGCTCGTGCCCGGAGCCACCCTCAAGGACGTCCCCTCTGCCCTCGTCGCCATGGCGCGCCACCTCCAGGAGCGCGAGGCCGCCCGGAGCGAGGGCCGCCTCCTCCATCTCCAACACCCTGTGCGGTGACGCCTGCGCGGGCCCGTACTCCACCGCCTCGCAGTGGGCCACCCAGACCCTCGGCACCCAGACGTGCCTGGGCGCCTACGCCGACTGGTGCCTCTACTACGTCGACCAGAACTTCAACCGCTGCGGCGGGTGAGCTGTCTCGATGAAGCCCAGGCCCCTCCCAGGTGCCTGGGCGCCCCTGGCAATCCCCTACCCCTCGCGCAACCCCACCACCTCGCCGTAGCCGCCGGGGATGAAGAACTGGTGCGTCTGCATGCCCATGATGCGCAGGGCCGTGGTGACGACGTCCGCGGAGCGGGGCACGCGCTTCTGCGTCTGTCCCGTCTCCTCGATGATGTCCACCGGGGTGCCGAGCCCGCGCGTCGTGTACGTGCCCACCTGCCGGTTGTGCGCCACGTTGCCACCGGCGAAGACCACCGAGGTGTACGGGTGGTGGTCGTCCGGCAGGCTGTAGCTGCCGTCGTTCGAGCGTGACGCCCAGCTCCGCCCGAACTCGCTCATCACCAGCACCAGCGTGTCGTCGAGCAGCGTCTTGCCCGGCTTGCCCGGGGCGGGCGTGGCCTTCATCTCGCCCAGGAAGCGCGCCACGCAGTCCATCAACCCGCGGCCATGCGCGCAGCTGTAGGCATGCCCGCCGCCGTTGTGCGTGTCGAAGTCGAGCCTGAGCGACACGTGCACCGACGTGGCCAGGTCCGACTTGAGCAGGCGCAGCGCCATGTCCATCCGCGGGTCCAACCCCACCAGGTGGAAGTTCGCGTTGCCGAACGTGTACGTGAAGGACTCGCTCAGATAGCTGGACAGGTACGAGGGCCGGTTCGTCTTCAGCGCGTCGATGCCCTTGGTCTTCTCCAGCACCGACACCACGTCCGTCGCCAGCACGCGCGAGACGCTGTTGAGCGAGCCGTGCAGGCCCTCCAGGTAGTTGTCCACCTTCGCCGTCGAGCGGCCCAGCCGGGGCCTGGCCTGCCCCAGCGAGTAGCGCTCCACCGTGGTCGTCTTCAGCTGGGCCCCGGTGGGCTCGCCCTTCGCGTTCAGCTCCGGCCCCTCGGTGCGCGCCTCCAGCCCGTTCCACCAGGCATTGTCCGCCGCCTTGCCGGAGAGCATCGGCTTGAGCGCGTCGATGGACGGCACCCCCACGGGCCCCGCGTGCGACGGCAGGCCCATGCCGGACGGCATGCCACGCTCGCCCGCCACCACCACGAACGGCAGCGGCCGGCTCTCCCGGTGCCGCTCGTACAGGTGGTTGGCGATGACCGAGTGCACCGCCGGCGCCCGGTAGTCCGCGCCCGCCACGCCGCACATCGCGGAGATGAAGGCGCTCGCGTGGTCATTGGTGCCCTGGTCGATGCCGTGCAGCACGCTCAGCTGCTCGTGCAGCGCATAGTGCTGATAGCCATACATCAGCGGGCTGAAGGAGCCGCGGGCTGCGGGGTTCGCCGGGTCCCACGACTGCCAGGTCCGCAAGGGCTTGTACGGGCCGTTGGGGGCCGCCAGGTCCACCACCTTGCTCGCATCGAAGAAGACGGGCTCGCTGCTGAAGCCCGCGGGCGGCGGGACACACAGCGGAATCTCCGCGTCCTCCATCGGCGTGAAGTAGTACGCCGGACGGAAGCCGCCCGGGACATAGAGCACCACGAGCCGCGAGGGGACATCCGCGTCCGCGGCGTGCGCGGTGCCGGAGCCCAGGAGCCCCGCCTTCTCCAGGAGCGCCAGCTGGCTTGCGCCCAGGGCCCACTTGAGCAACGTGCGTCGAGAGGTGTTCAGCATGGGGTCCTCGGCTCAGTACGTAATCCACAGCGGGTGACGGATGAGCGCCGCGCAGGTGCCCACCCAGGCCAGGCGCGTGTTCTGCGCCTCCAGCGGGAGGTAGACCTGCTCGTACAGCTCCTTCAGCTCCGCGTCCGTGGGCGGCTGCCCCAGCATGCGGAGGTAGAGGTTGCGCAGGTTCTTCCGCACCGCGTCCGGGCTCTTGGTGGACGTGTCCGCGAGCGTCACGTAGCGCAGCACCGCCTTGTTGTTCTGCTTGTCCACCGCGCGCCCGCACCAGGCCTGGGACATCTGCACCAGCGCCTGACCGGCGGAGGGGCCGAACATCGGGTTCTTCTTGCGGTACTCCAGGGAGTTGCCGCCGCCCAGGGCCTCGTAGCGCTCCGGCGCGCGCGAGTCGGAGACGTACTCGCCGGAGATGCCGGGGGCCCAGTCCCCGGGCCACACGAAGAACTTGTTCCAGTTCACCACGTAGGCCCGGTTGCGCCAGTCGGGGTTGCTCGTGCTCACGAAGTCCTCGAGCGTCAGGCCCAGCTGGTCCATCAGGCTCACCACCATCTCGTCCGCGGCCAGCCGGCGGACCTGGAACTCCTTGGGGGACGGCGTGTCCATCGGCTCGGGCGGCGCCTTCAGGTCCCGAATCCAGTCCTCCACCTGGGCGATGGTCATGGTGACGCGGCCATTGGCGACCAGCTGCTCGTAGGGCTGGCCCGGCGGCATCTGCGCGTAGCTGCCCGGGGCGTTGCCCTTGAGCATCTTGATGAGCAGGCTGCCCTCCGGGTCGCCGCGCTTCACGAAGCGCTCGTCGTAGACCAGCCCGCTCTCGAACGCGGCGAGCGAGGCGAAGAAGGGCTTGTTGCCGTTGACGTGGCAGCCCTCGCACGCGGGCGCGAGCGCGAGGCGGACCGCGTCGTTGTCGCTCGCCGCGGCGCAGGTCCCCGAGTCCGGCTCATCCGAGCTGCCCTGCCGGTATGAGCTGTCACCGAAGCAGGCGCCCAGGTTGAGCGCGAGCACCGCCAGCGCGGCGGCGCACACGAAAGAAGTCGGCGTGCGCATCACAGGCCCCTCCGCAGCTCGGACTGCTCGAACAGGTAGCGGATGAAGGGGCGCAGCTTGCGCTCCCCCGCGACGAACTCGCGCGCGAGCTTGTCGATGAAGCCCTTCTCCGTGGCCGGGTTCAGCTCCCGGCCGATGAACATCGCGTAGAGCTTGCGCGCCGCGCAGCGGTCGAACTCACCCGAGCGCACCAGCAGCTTGCCGAAGCCCAGGGGGCCCATGGTGCCGTCGCCGTGCTGCCCCAGCAGCGTGTACGACTCCGGCATCGTGTCCAGCAGCACCGCCTCCGGGTTCGCCTTGAGCTCCTCGGGCGTGACGGGCGTGAGCACCGTGTTGGGCAGGAAGGCGTTTTTCCACCGCTGGCCCGGCGCGTTGCCGGTGTGCGGGTACTTGCCCGACAGCCACTCCGCGGTGACGCGCTGGTTGCCCATGCCGCCGATGAAGGGCCAGGGGACGTAGGAGCTGGGGAACGGCGTGAAGTCCCAGCGTTTGAAGGCGATGGCCGCGGGGTCCAGCGTCTTGTGGCAGTGCAGGCACGTGCCACCCGTGGCCGGGTCGATCTCCAGCGGCGGGAAGTGCACGTCCGCGGGGGGCGGCGAGAAGTTCTGGCAGGCGAAGATTTCCAGGAAGCGCGCCGCCCGGACCCGCTCGCGCGGGAACGAGGACATGGAGCCCATCATCGTGAGCACGCCCGCGGCGGGCAGCCCCAGGGGCGCCTCCGTCGTCGTGCGCGGGTCGAAGCGGTAGGTGCGCTCCATGCCGCCGGAGCGCGACTTGTCGGGCGTGAGCGCCAGGTGGAAGGGCTCGAGCTGCTCCACCACGAACTCCCGCCACGCCTGCGGATCATTCGGCGTGGGGTGCATCGGGTCGCGCGGCTCGTTGCCCACGTCCGGGCGCCACCAGGTGGTGTTCTGGTCCACCACGGCGTTGCCCATCTGCCGGCCGAAGCGGACGTACAGCGCCCGGAGCCAGTTGGTGCCGACGGTGTAGTTGCCGACGACCAGGTCCGACAGCGGGCGGTCATGCCACGCCAGGTGCGCGAACAGGCGCGCGGGCTCCTCGTAGGGGTGGCGACGCTGACCGTTGAGGCTGCCGGTGCCCCCGGACCCGAGGCCCGCGAGCGGCGAGCACCAGATGAGGTTCGGTCCGCAGCCACAGCCCCGGTTCAGCGCCGGATCGTAATAGCCGCCGGAGGCGACGCCGCAGTCCAGCACCTTGCCGGTGCGGGTGTCGGTGACGGTCCTGGTGTCACCGCCCGCCTTGCCCAGCACCTGGACGGTGGTGCCCGGAGCCCACCAGGGCTCGACGGTGTGCACCTCCGGGACGGCGGGGTTGCCGGCGCCATCCTTGTCCTGGCACTGCTGATTCGGGCTGCCGGTCTCGAACTCGTTGACCGCGTAGTACGCGCCCGGGTGCAGGCTGTTGGCGTCACAGCGGTGCAGGTGCCCGGACATGTCGCCCTGGTACGCGTCCCCCTGGGCGCCGGTGGTGTAGGCGCCCACGGTAATCCACTCGTGCCCGAAGCGGACCATGCGCTCGTAGAACTTCGGGGAGGCGAGCACCTCGTCGAGCGTGGAGCGCAGGAGCGTCGCGCGGGCCGCGGGCGTCGCCGCCGCCTCCATGGCCTCGTACTGCTCCAGGGTCGGGGTGGTCCCGGTGAGACCGAGCACGATGCGCCGCAGCACGCGCGTGTCGCTCATCGGGTCTTCGGGAGGGTCCTCCGGGGCCGTCGGCTCGGGCTCACATTGCTGCGCATGCGCGTCGGACACGATGAGCCCGGACATCGCGAACAGCACGCCCGCGAGGACCGCGCTCTTCAGGTGCAGGTGCCAGTGCATGCGTGCGACGGTAGCATCGCTTGTCGCAACGACACACAGCGGAACCCTGTCTGTCATTCAGCGAGAATGAGGGGTGGACTGCCCTCCACACCTGATTGTCTTTCCGCCCCCTCCGGACGTGAGCCGGGCCCCCGCCGAGGTGGACTCCCCACCACACCTGGGGCTCCGGGCCCGCGCTCCCCGGAGTGCGTGGAGGTGTGTCTCGCGCACTCCGAGGGGACGAAGTCGCTACGGCTGGGGGAGCTCGCGGAAGACGAGCAGGCCTCGCGAGGAGCCCGCCGCGTACACATACCCGTCGCCGGGGACGCGGATGCCGAGCAGTCCCTCGAAGGGGCTGTCGGTGCGGTCCGGGTCCGAGTCTCGGAAGGTGTTGTAGTGCGCCACCTGCCGGGGCTTCGTGGGATTGGACACGTCCAGCACGCGCACGCCGTCGTGGTACCAGGCGATGTAGAGCAGGTTGCCGCGCAGGATGATGTTGTGGATGGAAGTGAAGAGCCGGTGGGTACGGAACTCGCCGATCTTCACGATGCGCGAGGGGTCGGTGACGTCGAGCACGCGCAGGCGGGAGTGCTGGAACTCACCGCCCTCGAACGCGAGGGTGCGGCCGGCGAAGGTGCCCACCGCGCTGTGGTGCGCGAAGCTGAAGTCCGGACGGACGTACCCGCCCAGCTCGCGGACGTCGTCCAGGTTCGTGACGTCCATCACGAAGTAGCCGCGATACGATTCGCTGACATAGAGGCGGTTCTCGTACACGAAGGCGTCATGGGGGCCGCCCAGCGTGGCCACCTCCGGCGAGGCGATGATGGTCCGCAGCTCGGGCGCCAGCGGGTCGGAGATGTCGTGCACGAACGTGCCGAGGCTGGGGGCCATGGAGTAGAGCCGGTCGCCTGGGTTTTACGGATGAGATGACCATTCCCCTGAACAGGGGATAGCCTCGGGAGCAAGTCGGACCTCGTCACGTGGCGCGACGCACGCAACGCCTTCCGCCTGCTCGATGAGCTGGGGCAGCTGAGTCACGACACGCTGGCGTGGAGGCATCACCTGGTCACCGGCATGAGCACGCTCGTGGGCGCCCAGGTCGGCATGGCGGCGGAGACTCCGGAAGCAGGGCTCCTGGATGCGTCACGCCACCAGGGCAGCGTGGACACCGGAGGGGCCACCGCCTCCGACCACCGCGTCTGGATGCAGGTGAGTCAGCGCCACGAGGCCGCGCTGGACCCTTCCGACCCGAGCGGCTGGGGCTCAGCCCCTCGACGGTGCATGACGACAGCAAGGCCCTCCACAAGCGGCTGGACGCACGCAACCGCACCGAGCTTCTCGCGAAGGCCCGCGCCCTGCCCCGAGC
>NZ_SRLW01000028.1:0-50643 GCF_006518215.1 Myxococcus sp. AB025B | reverse complement strand
CCGCCGCCCAGGGCGCCGCCGCGAAACCCTCACAGGTGCCCGGAATCGCGCCGCTGCCCGGTCAGCCGAACGTGTGGGTGAGCAACGTGCCCCCGGTGCCGGACGCGCTGCGTCGCCGGATGGAGCAGTACCTGGAGTCCCGCACCGCGGCGCTCGCGGACGCCAGTGATGACGGCAAGCAGTTGCTCATCACCACGCGCTTCGCGGACACCAACCAGCTCCACGTGGTGGAGCTGCCCATGGGCGCCCGCACGCAAATCACCTTCGCGAAGGAGCCCATCAACCGCGCTGTCTTCCAGCCGGGCGACGCGAACGTCGTCTATTACCTGCAGGACAAGGGCGGCGGTGAGTTCTTCCAGGTGTTCAAGCTGGACCGGCGCACGGGCCGCTCGGAGCTCCTGACGGATGGCAAGAGCCGCCACGAGGCGCTGCGCGTCTCCGCGGATGGCCGCTGGCTGGCGTACGCGGGCACGGGCCGCAACGGCAAGGACACAGACGTGTACGTGGCCCCCACGTCGGAGCCCACGAAGGCGCGCCGCCTCACGGAGCTGGAGGGCACGTACTCGCCGCAGGAGTTCTCCGCGGATGGCTCGAAGCTGCTGGTGCAGCGCTTCCGGGCCGCGGATGACTCGGACCTGTTCGTGGTGGACGTGGCGTCCGGGGAGCGCCGTCAGCTCACGCCCTCCGAGGGCAAGGGCAGCGTCGACGGCGCCACCTTCACCAAGGACGGCCAGGGTGTGTTTCTGGTGACGGACCGCTACAGCGACTTCTCCGAGCTGTACCTGCTCGACACGCGCACCGCGCCCACGGCCGCGCCGCCGACCTCGCTGACGAAGTCGGTGAAGTGGAGCGTGACGGACCTGGCGCTGTCCCCGGACGGGCGCAAGCTGGCGGTGGCCTTCAACGAAGACGGCTACACCACGGTGTCGCTGCTCGACACGCGCACGCGTGCGTTGTCCGCGCTGACGACCCTGCCCAGGGGCGTGGGCGGCGGGCTGAAGTTCCCGCGCAAGCGCTCGGACGTGCTGGCGCTCTCACTGGGCAGCGCGCGCAGCCCCATGGACGTGTGGACGGTGGACCTGAAGTCGCGCAAGCCGACGCGCTGGACGCGCTCGGAGGTGGGCGGTCTGGACACGGAAGCGTTCGTGGAGCCCACGCTCGTGCGCTACCCGTCCACCGACGGCGTGCAGGTGCCCGCGCTCCTCTACGTGCCCCGGAACACGGGCGGCAAGAAGGTGCCCGTGGTCGTCAGCTTCCACGGCGGACCGGAGGGACAGAGCCGGCCGACGTTCAGCAACTTCACCCAGTTCATCGCCAGCGAGCTGGGCATGGCGGTGCTGGTGCCCAACGTGCGCGGCTCGGACGGGTACGGCAAGGCGTACCGCGCGATGGATGACGGCGTGAAGCGCGAGCAGAGCCTGAAGGACATCGGCGCGACGCTGGACTTCATCGCCTCGCGGCCGGAGCTGGACGCCACGCGCGTGGGTGTCTCGGGCGGCTCGTACGGTGGCTACATGACGCTGGCGTCGGTGACCTTCTATCCCGACCGCTTCAAGGCCGCGGTGGACGTGGTGGGCATCTCCTCGCTGCCCAGCTTCCTGGAGAACACGCAGGCGTACCGTCGGGACTTGCGGCGCGCGGAGTACGGCGACGAGCGCATCCCCGAGGTGCGCCGCGTGCAGGAGCGCATCTCCCCGCTGGGCTCGGTGGGCAAGATTCGCGCGGCGCTCTTCGTGCAGCAGGGGGCCAATGACCCGCGCGTGCCGCAGTCGGAGGCGGAGCAGATCGTCCAGGCCGTGCGTCAGCGCGCGCCGGACGTCTGGTACATGCTGGCCACCGACGAGGGCCACGGCTTCCAGAAGAAGCCCACCCGCGACTACGCGCAGATGACGACGATGATGTTCTTCGAGAAGCACCTGGGCCCACCCCAGGCGCCCGCGCCGAAGTAGTCGCCCCGGACACAGCGTGCGCCCCCGGGACATCCCGGTATGTCCCGGGCAGCCGCGCGTTCCAGGGAGGTCGTTCCACGACGTTCCACGACGAGGAGCATCCCGATGATGCGATTTCCGAGCCCGCTCCGGCGGGGTGTCCTGGCGCTGGCGGTGGTCCTGGGCGGTGGGGTGGCGGTGTCCGCGCCCAAGCAGGACGCCATCAACCTCAAGATTGGCCGGCAGCAGGTCAACCTCACCATGCGCGCCGAGGACGTGACGGGCCAGCACTTCCAGGTGAGTCGCAAGGGCGAGGGCCTGCGGGGGAGGACCGCCGTGGGGCTGGTGGACGTGAAGTTCGAGGCCGGCGCGGTGAAGGGCTCGCTGGGCCCCGCACTGGTGAACCTGAAGGTGAAGCGCGACGGCGACACGGTGGAGGCCGAGGGCGGCTTCGGCGGCCGGCCCGCCACCGTGAAGTTCACCAAGGACTCGTTGGAAATCTACATCCGGGACTGCACGCATCGGCTGAGCGCGCGCGAGGCGGGGCGCTCCTACGCGGGTCCGAGCAGTTGCAACGCGGGCTCCGTGGCGGAGTCGGAGCTCTGGTTGCCGGACGCGTTCCTGGAGGCCAGCCCCGAGGAGAAGGTGACCCTGCTGCTGCTGGCGATTTGAAGGGTTCGCCCCCGGGCATCACGGACCGCCCCGGGGGTGGAGCGAGCAGGCGGCCGACCTGGGAGAGTGTCAGGCCCCGGATGCGAATCCGGGGAGTTGGGGGCATCGCGGTATGCGATGGGAAGAAGGACGTTTCAAGGAAGGTATTCCACGACGAGGAGCATTCCGATGAAGCGCTTTCTGAGCCCGCTACGGCGGGGGGTATTGGCTCTGGCGGTGGTCCTGGGGGCGGGTGTGGCGGTGTCCGCGCCGAAGCAGGACGCCATCAACCTGCGAATCGCCCGGCAGCAGTACAACCTGGTGATGACGTCCGATGAAGTCACCGGCCAGGACTTCCAGGTGACCCGCACCAAGGATGGGCTCCGGGGCCGGACGTACCTGGGCGTGGTGGACGTGAAGTTCAAGGACGGCGAGGTGAAGGGCTCGCTGGGCCCCGCCGCGGTGAACCTGAAGGTGAAGCGCGACGGCGACACGGTGGAGGCCGAGGGCGGCTTCGGCGGCCGGCCCGCCACCGTGAAGTTCACCAAGGACGAGCTGAAGATCTACATCCGGGACTGCACGTACCGGCTGAAGGCGCGCGAGCCGGGGCGCTCCTACGCGGGCCGCCGCAGCTGCGACTCCGTCACGGTGCCGGAGTCGGAGGTCTGGCTGCCGGATGAGTTCCTCGCGGCCAGCCCCGAGGAGAAGGCGGCCCTGCTGCTGCTGGCGCTGTGAGCCGCTGCCTCAGGGGCGGGTGCGTGGCAGCTCCACGGTGAAGGTGGAGCCCACGCCCAGCTCGCTCTTCACGGTGATGAGGCCTCCCATGGCCTCCACGATCTGGCGCGAAATCCACAGCCCCAGGCCGAAGCCGCCGTAGTTCCGCTCGGACACGGCGCGCTGGAAGCGGTGGAACAGCCGCGCCAGGTTCTCCTCGCTGATGCCGATGCCGCCGTCCCGCACCTCCACGCGCACCGACGCCGGGCCCACCGTCATCACCACGTGCACCGGGTTGCCGCGCCCGTACTTCACCGCGTTGCTCACCAGGTTCGTCAGCACCTGGTCGATTCTCAGCTTGTCCCAGAGCCCGAACGACTCCGGCGCGAGCGTCAGCTCCAGGCGCGTGCCCGTGCGCTCCAGCTCCGGCTCGAAGCGCTCCACCACCTCGCGCACCAGCGCCGACAAATCGAACGGCTCCGGGCTGAGCTCCAGCCGCCCCGCGCTGATGCGCGACACGTCCAGCAGGTCGTGGATGAGCTGCGTCTGGCGCTTCACCTGCCGGTCCACCACCTCCAGCGCCCGCCCCAGCCGCTCCGGCGTGAGGGCTGACGGCCCGCGCTTGAGCCCCGCCAGCAGGCTCTGCACCTGGAGCTGCAGCGCGCTGATGGGCGTCTTCAGCTCGTGGCTGGCGATGGAGAGGAACTCCTCGCGCAGGCGGATGGCGTGCCGGGCCTCGCGGTACAGCCGCGCGTTGTCGATGGCCAGGGCCGAGCGCCGCGCCAGCTCCTGCGCCAGCGCCAGGTCCTGCGCGTCGTAGTCGCGCCGCGAGGTGACGAAGGACAGCGCCCCCAGCGTCTGCCCGCGCACCTGGAGCGGCACGCACAGCCACGCCCAGCAGCCCTCCCCGCCGGGCGGGCGCACGCACTCGGGCGCGTCCGCGCTCAGCCCGGTGCGCAGCTCCGCCTCGCCGGAGGCCACCACCCGCGCGACGACGGCGAGCCCCGGTGAGGGCTGCCCATCCGACGCGCGGAAGCCCGCGTCCACGTGCGCCGAGGCCACGCACCGCACCTGTCCGTCCTCGTCCGCCAGGAAGACGCCGCAGCAGTCCGCGTACGACGGCACCGCCAGGTGCGCCACGCGCTCCAGCGTCTCCTCCTGCTCCAGACTGGTGGCCAGCACGCCGCCCGCCTCCGCCAGGAAGCGCTGCGCGCTCTCGCTGCGCTGCCGCTCGGTGACGTCCACCGCCATGCTCAGCACCTGCTCGGTGCCGCCGCTCGCCGGCTGCACCACCGCCGTCCACAGCGCCACCTGCAGGGGCGTGCCGTCCTTGCGCATGCGCTGCATCACCGCGCCGCCCAGCGACTCACCCCGGCCCGCGCGGGCCAGGTTGCGGCGGAACTCCTCCTGCTTGCCGGGCGGCACCACCGGCAGCACCTGCCCCATCGCCTCCTGGGCCGTCCACCCGAAGATGCGCTCCGCGGCCGGGTTCCACATCCGCACCGTGCCATCCGCGTCCACCAGGATGATGGAGGCCGGCGAGGCCTGGATGATGGCCGCCAGCCGCTCGTTGACCTCGGCCAGCTGCGCGCGCGCCCGCTCCTCCTGCTCCAAGAGCCGCGCCCGCGCCAGCGCCTGTCCCGCGTGGTGGGCCAACAGCTCCAGGAACGCGCGCTCGTCCGCGTCGAACACGCGCGGCGCGGAGAAGGCGAACAGGAGCGTGCCCAGCGCCCGACCCTCCACCGTCAATGGCAGACACGCCGACGCGGGGGAGGGCGCGCGGATGGCGTGGTGGCGCTTCTGGTCCACCTCCGGGTAGCGCGCCGTCAGCGCCTCGGGGGACTCCAGCCACACGGGCCGCCCCTCGCGCAGCGCCTCCGTCACCGGCCCCCGGCTCTCCAGCGGGAGCAGGCCGAACGCCTCCTGCACCGAGTCGGCGTCGTCATAGCCCGAGCACCTCAAGAGCCTGGCGTGCCCGTCCTCCTCCACCCACAGCCCGCCGCGCGTCGCGCCCACCGCCTCCACGCCCTGCTCGACGATGACCTCCGCCACGCGCGACGCCGACAGCACCTGGGACAGCTCCGCCGTCACCCGCTGCAGCCGCGCAAGCCGCCCCGCCGCCACCTCCGCCGCCTGCCTCGCCTGCTTCTCCGCCGCGTACGCGCGCGCCACGTCCAGCGCCATCGCGGCCCGGTCCGCCAGCTCCTGCAGGAGCAGCTGCTCCGCGGCCTCGACGGTGCGCTCGGGCGTGGGGGCCTTCCACACGGTGAGCGTGCCCAGCGCCTTCCCCCGGGCGCGCAGCGGCAGCACCATCCACCGCGTGAAGGGGAAGTCCTCCAGCAGCCCATGCTGCTGCGGCGGCACCAGCTGACGCAGCTCCTCCGGGCTCGCGTCCGGCGCCCACTGCGCCTCGCCCGTGCGCAGCACCTCGCGCGAGGGGCCCTCGTCCGCGCGCAGCGCCGGAGGACTGAGCGTCTGGAACAGGAGCCGGGCCTCGGGCGAGGCGGCGGCCGAGGCCATGGTGCGCAGCCACAGGCCGTCCTCGGACAACAGGCGCAGCGTGCACGCTGCGCCCAGCAAGGGCACCACCAGGGCGCACAGCCGCTCCATCACGGCGGGCGGCTCCAGGCTGGCGTCGGCCAGCACCCGCGACGCCTCCGCCAGCAGCGCCAGGCGCTCCTCCACCTCCGGGGCATGCGCCCCGAACTGTCGTGCGTCCGCGTACCGGGATACCGCCATCGTCATCGCGCCCCCGCGAGGTGGCATGGGAGCACGTGAAAGCAGGCAGGGGCATGTCCCCCGTGGCCCCCCGGCCTTCCTTCATGGCCAATCAACATACGCCCCCCTCTGACTGTTCGTTCCAGACGCCTGCTCCGTCGCGGACCGACGGAAGGAGCCGGCCCGGAGCTACCTGCTCGCACCTGGGCGCACCTGGGCGTTGGAATCCACGGGGCCCGTCTCCGGGTGGGTTGCTACTGATGTGGGTTCGGCTAAAGGGGGGCGCGTGAAAGCCACCACCACCGGGGTACCGGGCGGCGAGGAGATTCGGGAAGGCCCCGATACCTTCAAGCGCACGGCGCTCCTGGCCCTCGGGGCCCTGGGCATCGTCTATGGCGACATCGGGACGAGCCCGCTCTACGCGCTGCGCGAGTGCTTCACCGGCCCGCACGGCATCCACCCCACGCCGGAGAACGTCCTCGGGGTGCTGTCGCTCATCTTCTGGTCCCTGCTCATCATCGTCTCGGTGAAGTACCTCATCTTCGTGATGCGGGCGGACAACCGGGGCGAGGGCGGCATCCTGGCGCTGATGGCGCTGGTGATGCAGCGGCAGAAGGGACAGACCCACCTGAACCGCCCGGTGCTCATCACCCTGGGCATCTTCGGCGCGGCGCTCCTCTACGGCGACGGCCTCATCACCCCGGCCATCACGGTGCTCAGCGCGGTGGAGGGCCTGAGCGTGGCCACCCCCGTGTTCGAGCCCTTCGTCGTGCCCATCACCCTGGCCATCCTCTTCGTCGTCTTCATGGTCCAGCGCCACGGCACGGCGGGCATCGGCGCGGTGTTCGGCCCGGTGATGTGCGTGTGGTTCTTCACGCTCGCGGCGCTGGGCGTGAAGGAGCTGGTGCACAACCCCGCGGTGCTGGGCGCGCTGTCCCCCGTGCACGGGGTGATGCTCTTCGTGCACAACGGCTGGCACGGCTTCCTCGTCATGGGCGGCGTGTTCCTCGTCGTGACGGGCTGCGAGGCGCTCTACGCGGACATGGGCCACTTCGGCTGGAAGCCCATCCGCTGGGCGTGGTTCGGCGCGGTGCTGCCGGCCCTGATGCTCAACTACCTGGGCCAGGGCGCGCTGCTCTTGCGCGACGCGAGCGCGGCGCGCAATCCGTTCTACCTGCTGGCCCCCTCGTGGATGCTCTATCCGCTGGTGCTCCTGTCGGCGGTGGCGGGTGTCATCGCCTCCCAGGCGCTCATCTCCGGCGCCTTCTCGCTGACACGCCAGGCGATGCAGCTGGGCTACAGCCCCCGCATGGAGGTGGTGCACACCTCCGCCGAGGAGATGGGCCAGATTTATCTGCCGGGCATCAACTGGGCGCTGATGGTGGGCGTCTTCACGCTGGTGCTGACGTTCCGCTCCTCGAGCGCGCTGGCGTCCGCGTACGGCATCGCCGTGTCCACGACGATGCTCATCACCTCCGTCATGGCCTACGTCGTCGCCCGCGAGCGCTGGGGCGTCAGCCGCGCGCTGGCCCTGCCCGTGGCGGGCCTGTTCCTCACGGTGGAGCTGGCCTTCTTCAGCGCCAACGCGATGAAGGTGGCGGACGGCGGCTGGTTCCCGCTGCTGCTGGCCGTCGTCATCTTCACCCTGATGACCACGTGGAAGCGCGGCCGCGACATCCTCGCCGCCAAGCTGCGCGCCGCGAGCATCCCCCTGAAGGAGCTGCTCGGCAGCTTCGGCGACCACCCGCCCGTGCGCGTGCCGGGCACCGCCATCTTCATGACGGGCAACGCCGAGGGCACTCCCCCCGCGCTGCTGCACAACCTCAAGCACAACAAGGTGCTGCACGAGCAGGTGGTGCTCCTGACGATGCAGACCCAGGACGTGCCCCACGTCCCCGCCGGGGAGCGCGTGGAGGTGGAGCCCCTGGAGCAGGGCTTCGTCCGCGTGGTGGCCACCTACGGCTTCACCGAGAACCCCAGCATCCCCGACGTGCTCAAGCGCTGCCGGGAGAAGGGGCTCCAGTTCCAGCTCATGGGCACCAGCTTCTTCCTGGGCCGCGAGACGCTGATTCCCTCCAAGAAGCCCGGCATGGCCGTGTGGCGCGAGGCGCTCTTCTCCTGGATGAGCCGCAACGCCCGCAGCGCCACCGCCTACTTCCGGATTCCGCCCAACCGCGTGGTGGAGCTGGGAAGCCAGGTCGAGCTGTAGCCGTCGTGCCGTAGCCCCCGGCCCGAGGCTGGCCCCGGGGCGCGCCCTCCACCCGCGCGCCCCGGTGTGGCCCCTCCCGTCCGGTGGAAAACCCCCGATTAAATCCCCCGAAATTCCGCCCCCGATGCGGGAGCACCCCGTCCGGTTGCGTCCGGCCACGTGAAACCCGCGTGGCACCGTCCCTGGAATCCGCGTCTGTGCTCCAGGAATCACCGCCAGGGCTGTAATCCTCCGTCATTGGCATCACTTCCGCTTGGGGGTCAGAAAAGACGCGCTGCGTCTGGGCACCCAGTGACGGTGTAACTCTCCGGAAACACGGGCCGACTCGTCCCGATAATGGGGTGCTGCTCACCCCAGTCAGCGCGTTGACGCTACGCGTTGGGTGTGGGTGTGGGAGGCTCTTCGGCGCACTCCTGGTGCAGTGAAACGGTGATTTCTTCCTTCCATGGTAGAAAATTACCGCTCACCAGCAACATTCGGCACGCTGTGGCGAGAATATTTTCATCAGGCAGAAATAATCCTGTACTGACGGAAGGCAGCTCGTTTACAGTGCTTTCAGGTGTCGCGCAGAACCCCGTGTCCGAACTGAGGTCATCCCCCATGCTCGACGTCGCCCCCGCCTCGCTCCTCTCCTCCGCTCTCTCCTCCGGCGCCCCCTCCGCGACGCCCTGGAACGACGTCCCGCAGCGCGACTGGTCGAACCTGGCCCCGCACACGGTGCTGAGCGCGCAGGAGCTGTACCCGCGCATCTGCGTGCGTGATCCGTACTTCGCGCTGAAGGACGTGACGGTGATGGGCAAGGGCGAGGTGGTGGCGCGCATCCCGGTGCAGCAGGACCCGGACGCGGAAGCGGGCCTCATCGGCATCGCGGAGGCGGGCCGTCACCTGGCCATCCTGGGCTCGTGCGCTTCGGCGCTGGTGGCGCCCAAGGACGGGCAGCACTTCTACCTGGCGTGCGGCGCGCGCGGTGAGTGGCTGCGCCGCGAGCCGATGGCGCGCTCCACGGACCTGCTCTGGGGCCTGGCGCAGGCCAGCCTCACCGGCAAGCGCACCGCCACCGCGCGCACGCTGTTGTCCGCGCCGGACGGCACCCCGGTGTTCCGCCTGGAGGTGGACTACAACGTGCTGTCCGCCGCCGCCTTCACCCGCCTGTTCGGCGAGGCGCGCCAGGACATGCGCCGCGAGCCGCGCCGCGACGACGGCATCCAGCGCACGCCCGAGGAGTGGGCCCGCCTGCGCTCCAACCCGTACGGCAAGGCGCTGGCCCTGCGCGACTGGCGCCCGGACGGTGAGAGCCTCACCGCGTCGCTGGGCCCCGTCACCCCGGAGATGTGCAAGGGCCACTTCGCCCTGCACCCCGTGATGCCGGTGGCCATCGTCGCGAGCGGCATGACGCGCGTGGCGACCACGCTCCTGCGCAAGCTCGAGGGCGCGCCGTGGGCGCGGGTGCTGGCCAAGGACGTGCGCCTGAAGGCGGACAGCCTGGCGTACGCGGGCCAGACGGTGGTGTTCGGTGCGCACCGCCGCTCGCGCGACGGCGCCAACCACGTCTTCTCCTGCCAGGCCTCGGTGGGTGAGCGCGTGGTGGCGGAGCTGGACGTCACCTACGAGCGCGTGGAGTAGTCACTCCCAGGTGATGTCGTAGTCGACGCGGTCGATGCCCTGCGGATGGGCCTTCGCCGTGCCCTTCAAGCCCAACACTTTCAATGCGCCGGTGAGGATGCCCTCGTGGTACGCGGGGGGCAGCATGTCCCGACGCACGCGCAGGGTGCCGGACTTGGGCCCCGTGGTGACGTACTCGCGGGTGCCGTACGTGACGGCCGCGCTGTAGCCCATCTGCGCCCCGGAGAAGAGCTTCTGCGGGTCCCCTCGGGAGATGATGCCGAAGATGAGCATCCCCGGGCCCGTGGAGTAGCGCGTGACGTTGGACTCGCCACACGCGTGGTACACGGCCTCCTCGGAGCCCATCGGCTCCTCGAGCGCGTCCGCCGCCAGGTACAGCAGGTTCAGGAACTCCTGCACGGGGTAGGTGCGCAGGTCCGAGTAGTCCTTGGCCAGCGCCCCCACGCGCACCTGCTCCATCGCGGCCAGTCCGGCACGCTGTTGGACCAGGCTGAACACCGCCTTGAAGAACAGCCCTCGCACCGCGTCGCCGGGCTGCGTGGCCGCCAGTCGCGCGGCGAGCTCCGACTTGTTGGACGGCATCTCTCCACTCCTGCCTCGGTGACCGGCCCTGGGTGTATGGACGATGAGCGGTGGAGCTTATCCTCACGCCTCGTCGAGCAGCACGGGCGAGAAGCCCGCCGCGTCGCACGACGCCAGCACGTAGCGCACGCCGGCCCGCTCGCCGGTGAAGCCCGCGGGGATGCCCGTCGAGTGCAGGTGGCCGTACACGCACACCTTCGGCTTGAACGCCTCGATGGGGTCGCTGAACGCGGTGGCCTTCTCGTTGGCGTACAGCGGCGGGAAGTGCACGGCGGCCACGCGCACCAGCGGCGTGGGACTGGCCGCCTCCTTCTTCTTCGCGTCCTCGATGGACGTCGCGAGCCTGCGCGTCTCGCGCTCCACGTAGCCCTGGTCGATGGGCTCGTCGCCCATCTCTCCGCCCGGCATCGGCGGGGCCTCGGGCGCCGTCCACAGCCGCGTGCCGGCAATCACCCACGGCCCCATCACCGCCGCGCTGTTGTGGAGGAACGCCTCCAGCGTCTTGAACGGCTCGAGCAGCTTGCGCAGCTTCGACGCCGAGTCGCCCCACCAGTAGTCGTGGTTGCCGCGCACCAGGAGCTTGCGCCCCGGCCGCTCGTCCAGCCACTTCAGGTCGTCCATCACCTCGTGGGGCCGCGTCGCCCAGGAGATGTCCCCCGCGACGATGACGATGTCCTCCGGCCGCACCTTCTCGTCCCACGCGCGCTGCAGGGGCCGCGGGTGCTCCATCCACCCGAAGCGCTCCATGTCCTTGTTCCGCGTGGAGGGCAGGTGCGTGTCGCCGATACCGAAAAGCCGCATGGCCCCCTCATAGCGGATGATTGGGTCTCCCGCGCCTGGAACCCGGCCCGCCCCCCAGGACGCCTCCCACCCCTTGGGCCAGGCCCCATCCGACCTGGTGGGAAAAGACGAGGGACACCAGAAAAATAGTAAAACGTGTTTACGTGGCCCCTGTCCCGAAACACGCCACTGCGACACCGGCGGCCATTCCGGACGCGCCAGATGGGTAGCCCTCTGTGGGCGACCTCGTGAATTCATGGGCTTGAAATGTTGACTCAGCTTCCGGGGCCCGCGTGAGGGGAGGTAGGGTCTGGAGCATCGGTGCTCCAGTTCTCGGGGGTTGGGAGGCTGAAAGCGGGGAAGTCGGGGTTGGCACGCATGGTGCTCAGGGCACGCCGCACCGCCGCTCCCGAGAACGGGTGCGGAGCGCAGAGCTGCTGATCCCCTCTCAAGGAGCTCCCATGCACGTGTTGAGTAAGACGTTCGCGGCCACCGCCGCAGCCCTGGCCCTTTCTGCGTGTGGTCCGCAGCAGGAGGCGCCGCCGCCGGAGGCCCCGCCTTCCACGGAGGTGCCCTCGGGCGCGGCGGACGACGCGGCCCGCGCCATCGCGGACCAGGCGCGCCGCACCCCCAGCGAGCTGGACGCGCTGTTCGCCCAGGCGGCGAAGGAGTTCGACGTCCCGGTGAGCCTGCTCAAGGCCATCTCCTATACGGAGACGCGCTGGGAGCACGTGAAGGGCGAGGAGGAGTTCGAGGGCCGTCCCGCGGCGTTCGGCCTGCTGGCCCTGCGCGGTGACAAAATCACCCAGGGCGCGGCGCTGGCCGGTGTGACCGAGGACCAGGTGCGCGGCGAGCCGCTGGCCAACCTGCGCGCGGGCGCGGCGCTGTTGTCCAGGCACGCGGCCGAGGCCGGCATCGACCGGAAGGACCTGGGCGCGTGGGCTCCGGTGGCGGTGGCGCTGACGGACATCACCGACCCGGACGTGCAGGCGTACTACGTCCACAACGAGGTCTACGCCACGCTGCGCGACGGCGCGGGCGCCTTCACGCCCGAGGGCAAGGTGGCCGTGTCGCTCGAGGGCGCGGCGGTGGAGGCGAAGTTCGCGCTGCCGAGGATGCAGGCGATGGCGGCGGGCCCGGACTACGCGGCCTCCATCTGGCGCGCGTCGCCCAACTACAACGCGCGTCCGTCCGGCACCAACGTGTCGATGATCATCATCCACACCTGTGAGGGTGGCTACTCCGGGTGCTGGGGCTGGCTGACGAACTCCGCGGCGGGCGTGTCCGCGCACTACGTGGTCAACGAGAGCGGCAGCGAGATTTCGCAGCTGGTGCGTGAGTCCAACCGCGCGTGGCACGTGGGCGCGTCCTACGACTGCAACCTCAACGGCAAGGTGGACTGCGGCCTCCAGGGCACGTCGGTGAACCACTTCTCGGTGGGCATCGAGCACGGCGGCTTCGCCAGCCAGTCGTCCTTCCCGGCCGGGCAGATCGACGCGTCCGCGAAGCTGTCCTGCGACATCACCAAGGGTCAGGGCATCGTCCGCGACAGCTACCACATCGTCGCGCACGGCCGGCTCCAGCCCGCGTCCCGCACGGACCCGGGTCCGAACTGGCCGTGGAGCAGCTACATCAGCAAGATCAAGAGCTACTGCGGTGACGGCGGCACGCCCACGGGCACCATCGTCGTGGACAGCCACAACGCCAACAACGACACGAGCAAGGCGCGCACGGACGTGCCCGCCTCGTGGGCGTCCGGCACCAGCGCCGGCTACTACGGCAGCGGCTACTACTACGCCTCCACGCAGCCCATCTCGGAGCCGGTGGTGTTCAACTTCTACCTGGCCTCGGCCGGCACGAAGACCATCGACGCGTGGTGGGTGGCGGGCACCAACCGCTCCCCCGCGGCGCCCTTCATCATCAACCACGCGGGCGGCAAGGCGACGGTGACGAAGAACCAGCAGGCCGGCGGCAGCGCGTGGAACACGCTGGGGACGTACTCCTTCAACGCGGGCTGGAACTCGGTGCAGTTGAGTCGCTGGGCCACCGAGGGCTACGTCGTCATGGCGGACGCCATCCGGGTGCGGTGACGTGAGGGTGCGAGGCCTCGAACGGATGCCGCGTTCCTGGCCGTGGTGGGCGCGGTGGAGTCTCACCGCGCTCGCCGTGCTCGGCGTCGGATGTTCCGGCCGGTGTGGCGGGACGTCGGGCGCCGGGCCGCTGTCGAAGGAGGAGGCGCGCGCCATCCCCGGCGCGGTGGTCTTCCTGTCGGAGCGGGCGGGTCAGAAGGACGTGTGGCAGGTGAGCCCTGACGGGACGGAGACGCAAATCACCAAGGGCCCCGAGGACGAGTACCCAGGTCCCGTGGCGCCGGATGGGAAGTCCCTGCTCGTGGTGGCGGTGCGGGAGCAGGGCGGGATGCAGTTCCAGCAGCTGCGCGTCCAGCCGCTCGCCGGTGGTGACGCGCTGGCGCTGCATGCGCCCCGGGCGCGCGCGCGCAACGCGAGCTGGGCGCCGGACGGCTCGTGGCTGGTGGCCGAGTCGGACGCGCAGGGCTTCAGCGACCTGGTGCGACTGGAGCCGCGCGAGGGTGTGCAAGAGGTGCGGCTGACGCAGGTGAAGGAAGGGTGCTTCGAGCCCGCCATCTCCCCGGACGGTCAGGAGGTGGCCTTCGTGTGCAGCCGCGAGGGCGACCCGGAAATCTACGTGACGAAGGCGGACGGGACGGCCGAGCGGCGCCTCACCGCGTTCCATCGCGAGGACCGCTCCCCGGGCTGGAGTCCGGACGGCAAGTGGCTCGTCTTCGTCAGCGACCGGGAGAACCGCGAGCGGCTGTACCTCGTTCGTCCGGATGGCTCGGAGCTGCGCGCGGTGTCGGGCGAGCACTTCTCCGGCGACGAGCGCGAGCCGGCGTTCAGCCCGGACGGCCAGACGCTGGTGTACGTGAGCCGGGCGTCGGATGGCAGAAGCCGCATGTGGCGCGTGCCCGTGGCGGGCAGGCTGAAGCAGAAGGTGGAGCCCTGGCCCGGCTCGCTCTCCACCCAGATGCGTCCGCCGTGCGCCTGGATGATGAGCCGGCTGATGTAGAGCCCCAGCCCCAGGCCCTGCGTGTCGGACGCGCTGCCCTGACGGGTGCGGAAGTACTTGTCGAAGACGTGCTCCGCGTCCTCGCGCGCCAGGCCCGGGCCCTCGTCGCGCACCGCGACCACGACGTGGCCCTCCGGCGAGGTGGACACGCGCACGTGGATGGGGCGCCCGGCGGGGCTGTACTTGGTCGCGTTGCCCAGCAGGTTGGTGAGCACCCGCTCCAGTCGCGCGGTGTCCACCCACGCGAGGGGCACCGGTGTGGCGACCTCCAGCAGGAAGCGCTCGCGCAGGTCCGGCGGGACGTCGCGTTCGAGCACGCCTTCCAGGAAGCGCACCACGTCCGTCGGCTCGCGGCGCAGCTCCACGCGGCGGGACTCCAGGCGCGAGCCCTCGAGCAGCTCTTCAATCATGGACTTCATCCACTCGACGTTGCGGAGGATGGCCTCGGTGAGGGCCTCCTCGCGCGCCATGCCGCGCTCCTTCAGGGCGTGGGTGAGCAGGCTGGCGCGCAGGGTGATGCCCTGCAGGGGATTGCGCAGGTCATGCGAGATGAGGCTCACGTACTCCTCGCGCAGGCGCTCCAATTCGTGGCGGGTCGTCAGGTCCTGGCCGGTGACGACCACGCCGCGCGGCTCTCCCTGGGGACCGAACACCGGCGCCGCGGTGATGAGCACGGGCGTCGTCCCGCCATCGGGCCGCGTGATGAGCAGCTCCTCGGGCCCCACGACCTCGCCGGTCCGCACCGCTCGGGTGGAAGGCAGGTCCTCCATCGTCAACGGACGTCCGTCGGGGTGTCTCAGCCGGTCCAGGTAGGCGCCGCGCCTGGGATGCTCCGGCATCGGGCCGAGCATCGTCTGCGCGAAGGGATTGGCTATCAGCAGCGAGTCCCGCGTCGGGTCCGTGAAGAGCACGCCCACGGGGGCGTGGTTGAGCACCGCCTGCACGAGCCCGCGTTGCACCTCGGCCTCTTCGTGCGCCGCCTGGAGCCGGGCGGTGGCCTGCTCGCGCTCGGTGACGTCGCGCAGGACGACGAGCAGGCTGGGGCCCTCGGGGCCATGCACGTTTCGCAACCGGGCTTCCAAGGCAACCGGAGTGCCGTCCGCGCGTCGTCCGCGCAGGGCGCGCGCGGTGGAGTCTCCGTCCAGGCGCTGGCCTCCGAAGAGCCCCTCGGGCACGAGCACCTCGACTCCGTGTCCGAGCAGGGCCTCGCGGGGGTGGCCGAACACGCGCTCCGCCTCCGCGTTGACGAAGCGCATCCGTCCGCTCGCGTCGACCATGAGCAGGGGCTCGGGGGTGGTCTCCAGCAGGCCCCGGTAGCGGGCCTCGGAGGCGGCGAGCGCGGCGGTGGCGCGGCGCTGTCCCGCCTCGAGCAGCTCCAGCGCGCGTGCCATCAGCAGCACGAGCACCGCGCCGCCCGCGCTGAGGAGGGTGGCGAAGAGGGGCAGCTTCGCCTCGTGTCCGAGCAGTCCCGCCAGATGGAGCAGGGCCAGGCACGCGCCCAGCAGGGTGGGTCCCAGCAGGGCGAGGGGCACCATCCTCCGCGCGAGGAAGCCGCCCAGCGAGTCCCGGGTGAGCCGCTCCGCGAGCCCCCGCTCGGGCCGCGAGCAGGGCACGCCCACGCCCAGCAGCAGCACGGCGATGGCGGTGTAGAGGCCCATGCTGCGCCGGGATGGGAAGGTCTCTCCCGCCGCGCCGACGAGCGGGCCGAGCAGCAGGCCATTGAAGCCCAGGAGCGCCACCAGCACGGCCGTCATCACGAGCGCGTCGCTCCACGACAGTCGAGGCCCCTTGCGCTCGGGGAGGAGCATCGCGGTGCCGAGCAGGAGCAGGCACAGGGCGGTGAGCGGAGAGGGACGGATGCGCAGATCGAGCACGCCGGACGCCTGGGTGAAGAGTACGTCCAGGGTGCCCATGGGAGGCATGACGTCCTGTGCGGTGCTGACGAAGCCGATGAGCCACATGCCGGCGGCACAGAGGGCGGACAGTCTCCGGCGCGCGAGGGAGGGGCGGGGAGACGACCTCAGGGCCAGGGCCAGGCCGCCGAGCACGAGGGCCAGGCTGGTGCGAGGCGAGGTGGCGGGTCTGCTATCGCCCTCGGGGAAGAGGGGGCGCGCCGAGAGCAACCAGCCGGTGAGGGTGGCCAGTCCCAGCAGGAGGACGACCAGCGCGGCGACCCAGGCGAGTGCGCGGGCCACGCTCTGGTTGCGGGTCTGGCCCCCGCCATTCGGCTGCATCGGCGCCCCCCCGGGCCGCGCGGATTGGCGGTCGTGCGCGGACGATTGCGTCACACGCGTCGGTTCGCCGGCTCGTTCCTCACGCACCTGTCCGGGAGATGGATGCTCATCGCGGCCGGGCCCCGCGTCGCACGGCGGGGCAGGGTGGATGCTCGGCTGCCCAGGCCGCCGTGCACGGGGCGCGTGCGCTCAGTCAGGGCGCGGCGGGCGCGTAGATGCCGGGGTAGACGGTGAGCACGAAGCCCCACCCGGGCGCGACGGAGGCGTTGCGAGCCACGTACGTGTCGTCACCCTCGACGCCGAGTCGGAAGGTCTCCGCGTCCAGGCCGGTGTGGACGTAGATGAACAATCCATCCGAGGACGTGCCGACCTGGTCGACGCCGTTGAAGTCCGCGGACGGGTAGAAGATGCGCTCTGCCAGCTCGCTCCGGTCCGGCACCACGCGCACGCCCGCGCGAGGCTGTCCGCTCGCGTCGACGACGCGTCCCAGCACGAAGCCCGCGTCGCGCAGCGTGCGGGCGCGGTCACTCGTCAGCCCGCGCAGGAGGGGCTCACCGAAGGCCGTGCCCAGCGCGTCATGGAATGGCTCGGGCAGGGCCCACACGCTCGCCTCGATGACGTCGGTGCGGGGGCGTGCTCCGGTGAAGACGCTGTCGTAGACGGGCGTGAGCGTGCGCACCAGGCCCGAGCCTTCCAGGCTCGTGGCCAGGCCCTGGTGGACCTCTCGGACGGGGACGTCCTCCACGGCGAAGGCGCCATCGGCTTCCACGGTGCCGGTGCCGAACGTGGGGTTGTTGTCATTCACCGCCACCCGGAGCGGCTCCTGGATGGCGATGGGGACTCCACCCAACGTGGGCGTGGGTTGTCCCTGGGCGGCGAGCCATCGCTCGGCCTCGGGGAGCACGCGCGCGCGTCCGCTGACGCGGATGCGGAGGTTGTCCAGGTCCACCGACTCGGCATCCTCGGTCTGGAAGCCTGGGTCGGGAGCGGGGCCCCCGGAGCCACAAGCGGACGACGCGAGCCCGAGCAGTACACAAGAAGTCAGAAGAAAAGGGCGCTTCATCGCTCGCCAACATTTCCATGCCCTCTTCGCACGGCAATCCACCGCCGGGCTCTCCGTCCCCTGTTCGACGACTCGCCCCCACCCCGGAAAGCAGACACCGGGCCGCCCACCCGTCCGAGAGGGACGTGGGACGTGGCCCGGTGTCTTGAATCCATCAACTTCGAGGCGCGCTCGCGCCGTGTGTTTCAGGGTCAGCCCTGCCTCGGAAGTAAATCCGACAACCTCTGAGGTGCCCCTGGTGAGTCAGCCCCCGCCGCCAGGTCCATCGACTCCGAGGCGCTCGCGGCCGGCGTGTTCCGCCGCCAGGACCAGCGACTCCGGGGCGCTCGCGGTTGGTGAGTCAGCGCCCGCCGCCAGGTCCATCGACGCCGAGGTGCTCGCGGCCGGCGTGTTCCGCCGCCAGGACCATCGACTCCGGGGCGCCTGTGCCCGATGAGTCAGCCCCCGCCGCCAGGTTCATCGACTCCGAGGTGCTCGCGGCCGGCGTGTCCCGCCGCCAGGTCCCTTGGCTCCGGGGCGCTCGCGGTTGGTGAGTCAGCCCCCGCCGCCAGTCCCCTCGACTCCGAGGCGCTCGCGGCCGGTGTGTCCCGCCGCCAGGACCATCGACTCCGGGGCGCCTGTGCCCGATGAATCAGCGCCAGCCGCCAGATTCATCGACTCCGAGGCGCCTGTGCCCGATGAATCAGCGCCAGCCGCCGCCGCTGCTCTTGGACCCGGAGGAACCGGAGCGGCCACTCGGCGCCGAGGATCCACCGCCAGAGCTCCGACCGCCACCGCTGCTCGAGCCGCTGCTGCCGCGTCCGCCACCAGTGTTCCAGCCGCCGCCATTGCTCCCGCCGCTGCTGCTGCCGCTGCTCGAGCCGCTGCTTCCGCGCCCACCACCGGTGCTCCAGCCACCACCACCGCTGCTGCCGCTGCTCGAGCCACTGCTGCTGCCGCTGCTGCCGCGTCCGCCACCGGTGTTCCAACCGCCGCCGCTGCTCCCACGCCCGCCGCTGTTCCCACGGTCATTGCCACGGCCGTTATCGCGGTCATCGTCCCGGTCGTTGTCGCGGTTGCCGCGGCCGTAGCCACCGCCACCGCTCGGAGGCGTCCCGCCACCGCTGTTGCCGTACCCACCGCCGGAGCTACCACCGCCGCTCGGAGGCGTGCCGCCGCCGTTGTTCCCATAACCACC
Organism: Myxococcus sp. AB025B; assembly: GCF_006518215.1. Lineage (NCBI taxonomy): Bacteria > Pseudomonadati > Myxococcota > Myxococcia > Myxococcales > Myxococcaceae > Myxococcus > Myxococcus sp. AB025B. The sequence continues at coordinate 31,877 of NZ_SRLW01000028.1, read as the reverse complement.
GCCGGAGTTGCCACCGCCACTCGGAGGCGTGCCGCCGCCGTTGTTGCCGTAGCCGCCGCCGCTGTTGCCCCAGCCGCCGCCGTTGTTGCCGCGGTCGTCATCGTCGCGGTCGCGACCGTGGCCGCGTCCCGGACGCGAGCCACCGTTGTTGTCCCGCCCGTAGCCACCGCCGTTGTTGTTGCCCCCGCTGCTGCCCCAGCCACCACCGTTGTCGTTGTAGCGCGAGCCGCCGCGAGGAGGCTGCGTGCCCCAGCCCGTGCCACCCGGAGGCGGACGGTCATTGTCGCGAGGCGTGTAGTTGCGCGTCGTCGCCGGCCGCGAGCCGGGCCGCGTGTAGCTGTAGACCGCGGAGGCCGCGTGGGTCCGGTCATACACGTAGCCGCGGTTGCGCTCCCAGCGGTACGCCCGACCCGAGGAGGGGTAGTAGTCGTGCGAGTGCCGCCCGTGGTGGTGGCACGCGACGCCCAGCGGATCCAGGTGGAAGTCCCAGTACCAGACCACCGCCGGACCCCGGTAGTAGTACACGTCGTCGGTGTATGTGTAATACGTCGTCGACGGGCGGTAGCCGTGCGAGTGCACGTGGTCGTACGGGCACCAGCCACCGCCGTCGTCATCCGGAATGGGGTGGTAGCCCGAGTAGCTGTACTCCACCACCACGGCGCGGCGAGCGGCGGGGCCATGATAGTGGGCGTAGCAACCCGTTCCCATCATCAGGGCCAGGGGGATGGCGAGTGCGAGCAATCGGCGCATGTGACGAGTCTCCCGCGCGAAGGGCCTCTGCAGCCAGTCCCCCTTCGCGACCACGGAATTCCAGACGGGCAGGCGCCGAGAAAATTCACGCCCCCTCGCTTCCCGCCCGCCCGCCTCCTGCTTAAGCGCCCCTGTGCCCTGGTGAACACAGGGCTGGCTGGTGTAGGTCCTTCACGGAAGGACAGCGCGAGTCGAGGCAGCCGGGGTGTTCCGGACCCGTCGCGCGAGGAGCAGGGCACTCATGTCGGATTCGGATTTCGGAAGGGCGAGGGGCGCGACGTGCCCGCTGCACCCGGATGACCTCGCGCAGCGCACCTGTACGCGCTGCGGCAACTTCATGTGTGACACGTGCAGCGAGCGCGGCACGCAGTCGCACTGTCCTCCCTGTCGCGCCCGCGAGGGCCTGGGCCGGGACTTCCCGTTGGACCGGGACAACTGGTCCTTCAGCCGCCTGTTCGACGTGTGCCTGGACGCGTTCAAGCGCGAGTGGGTGATGCTCAGCGTCGGCGCGCTGCTCGTCTTCGCCGCGTCCATGGGCGGCAATCTGCTGTCCCAGATGTTCTCGTTCATCGGCGCCGCCACCGAGAGCGTGGTCGCCATGGTGATGACGACGCTGGTGGGCATCGCGCTCACGTGGGTGATTCAGGGCGCGGTGACGCTGGGCTTCCTGCGCATGGCCATGGACGTGCTCCAGGGCCAGCGCGCGGACCTGGCGCGCGTGTTCTCCCAGTTCTCCAAGCTGGGCACCTACCTGCTCACGATGCTGCTGACGTTCGCGCTGGTGCTGCCGCTCGTGCTCGTCGGCATGGGCATCCTGGTGGCCATCTTCGTCGCCGGCGCGGGCATCTCCCTGGCCGAACTGAACTCCCTCTCCGAGTTCGACGGCGCGATGCGGGGCGTGTCGCCCGGCCTCATCGGCTTGATGGTGCTCGTGTCCGCGGTGCTCTACCTGGGCCCGGGCCTGTGGCTGATGCTCCCGCTGGTCCTCGTCCAGCCCGCGCTGGCGGACCAGGAGAACCCCACCGCGCTGGAGACGCTGCGCCTGGCCTACGTCCACGCGAAGGGCTTCCGGCTCTCCATCTTCGGCGTGCTGGCGCTGGGCGGCTTCATCGTGCTGCTGGGCTTCATCCTGTGCTGCCTGCCCGCGCTGCCCGCCATGGGCCTCTTCCAGCTGCTGCTCGCGGGCCTCTACCTGGCCATCAGCCGCGGCGGCCGCCAGGAGCGCTTCGGCTGAGTCGGAGGGCGTGAAGCCCACGGGGCCCGCGCGGCATGGCGGGCCCCGGTGACGGCTTCGGTGCTTCAGTGCACCAGCCGCTCGGAGGAGCCCGAGCGCGGCACGGCCACCCGGCCCATGCAGGCCAGGATGTGCTCGCGGTACTCGGACAGCTCGCGCAGGCCGCACAACATCCAGCGCCCACCGATGACCAGCGTGGGCACGCCGCGCACGCCGCGCCCGGCCGCGTCGCGGTGCTCATCCAGGATGAGCCGGCGCGTCTCCTCGGAGCGGAAGGCGGCGGAGAACTCGTTCATCGCCAGGCCCACGCGCGACGCCAGCTCGAACACCACGTCCGGCCGCGACACGTTGACGCCCTGCTCCAGCGCCGCGCGCTGCATCGCCCGCGCGAGGAACATCCGCGCATTGGGGCCCTGCAGCCGCGCGGCCTCCAGCGCCGCCAGCGCCGGCACGCTGCTGCGCGGCGGGTCTCCGCCCAGCCACAGGTCCGTGGAGAGCAGTGGCGCGGTCAGGTCCGCCTCGCGCTGCGCACGCTGCACTTCTTCCACGAGCCCGCGCTTCTCGCGCTCCGTGGGAAGCACGTCGTGAACGCGCAGAGGGTAGGGCCTCACGCTCCAGCGGACGGCGTCGCCGAACTCCTGGCGCAGTACGTCCAGGCGCAGGTCGGCGAGATAGCACCAGGCACAGAGCACGTCCTGGTAGACGGTAACCTGCAGCGGCTTGTGCAGCGTTTTCATGGGGGGCCGCCAGATTAGAGGCCACGCCGCGCCGCTGCCAACTCCCCATGACAACCGGCCCGTGAAGGCATTCCTGTGTTCCTGTGGAGCATCCAAGGTACCTGCGGCCCTGGCTGCTCGCCTGCTTGAGGGCATGCGAGCAGTCTCGGACACCGCGGCGGCTACTCGCCGGACACCCGCGTGCCACCGGACTTCGCCGCCGCGTAAGCCAGCGCGTGCTCGACGATTTCTCCCGCGATGTCGCGCCCCGTCGCCTTCTCCAACCCCTCGAAGCCGGGGCTGGAGTTGATCTCCATCAGCCGGGGACCCGCGTGGCCCTCCAGCATGTCCACGCCCGCCACCTCCAGGCCGATGATGCCCGCGGCCCGCACGGCCGCCTCCGTGTATGCCGCCGGAAGCTCGATTGCCTGCCCTTCACCGCCGCGGTGGATGTTGGAGCGGAACTCGCCCTTCTTCGCGCGCCGCCGCATCGCCCCCACCACGCGCTGGCCCACCACCAGCGCCCGCACGTCCCGGCCCTCGCTCTCCGCGACGAACTCCTGGAGCACGATTTCCTGACCCAGGTCCCAGAACGTATCCAGGATGGTCTGCACCTCCGGCAGCGTGTGCGCAATCATCACCCCCACGCCCTGGGTGCCCTTGATGAGCTTGATGATGACGGGCAGCCCGCCCACCTCCTGCACCAGCTTCTTCACGTTGCTGCGGTCGTGCGCCATCACCGTGCGCGGGATGTCCAGTCCGGAACGCGACAGGAACTGCAGCGCGCGCAGCTTGTCCCGGCTGCGCGCGATGGAGGTCTGCGGGTTGAGCACCGGCACCCCCATCATCTCGAAGTGGTTCACCACCGCCAGCCCGTACGCGGTGATGGACGCGCCGATGCGCGGCACCACCACGTCCACGCCGCGCATCTCCACACCGCGGTAAGTCATGCGCGGCGTGCCCTGCGCGAGCAGCAGGCAGCAACGCAGCGTGTCCAGCACCAGCGGGCGGTGTCCCCGCTCCCGGATGGCCGCCACCAGGCGTCGGGTGGAGTACAACGAGCGCTTCCGGGACAGGATGGCCACCGTCTTCTTCACGCGGCCACGACGCGGCGCGGGATGCTCGGGTGCCTTGGACCCAGGCATGGCCGGGGCCTTCTTCTGCTGGATTTTTCGGGGAGACATGGGCGGAGCAATCGAGCGTAGCACGTACCCGCGGACACAGGCGGCTGCGGGGGGCGCGTTTGCTATCCTCCCGTGACAGATGAGCGCGACAGATCCGCATCCCGACGACATCCACACCAGCCCCGGAGATGCCGCCGGGTTAGACCTCGCCCACTCCCCGTTGTTGGGAGAGACGCTCGTGGTGGACCCGCGCACCACGGTGAAGCTCCACAAGTGCCGGCTGGCCGTGACGTCCGGGCCGGATACGGGCCGCTCCGTGGTGAGCGACAAGGAGCGCCTGCGCTGCGGCGCGCACCCGGGCAACGACCTGATTCTGGTGGAGGACCGCACCGCCAGCCGTCACCACTTCGAAATCCAGTTCACCGAGCGCGGCTACCTGCTCGTGGACCTGGGCTCCACCAACGGCACGTTCCTGGACGGGCGCAGGATTGAGCGCGCCTACCTGTCACCGGGCTCGCAGATTCGCGCGGGCTCGTCGGTGCTCACCTTCGCGCCGCTCGACGAGGAGGTCACCGTCGAGCCGGACCGCGACGGCGAGCTGTGCGGCATGGTCGGCCAGAGCATGAAGATGCGCCAGATATTCGGGCTCATCAAGAAGATCGCCCCGCTCGACGTGTCCGTCATCATCCAGGGCGAGACGGGCACCGGCAAGGAGCTCGTCGCCCGCGCCATCCACGAGCTGTCGGGCCGCAACAAGTCCCCCATGGAGGTGCTCGACTGCGGCGCCATTCCGCCCAACCTCATCGAGAGCGAGCTGTTCGGCCACGAGAAGGGCGCCTTCACCGGCGCGGTGAGCGGACGGCCCGGCGCCTTCGAGCGCGCGCACGGCGGCACCATCTTCCTGGACGAACTGGGCGAATTGCGCCTGGACCTGCAGCCCAAGCTGTTGCGCGTGCTGGAGAACCACGAGGTGCGCCGCGTGGGCGGCAACGACGTCATCGAGGTCAGCTGCCGCGTCATCGCCGCCACCAACCGCGACCTCATGAAGGAGATACAGGCCGGCAACTTCCGCGAGGACCTCTACTTCCGCCTCTCCGTCATCACCATCCAGCTGCCCCCGCTGCGCCAGCGCCGCGACGACATCCCCCTCATCCTCAAGGGGGCCCTCGCCGCCCCCGACGTCGTCCAGAAGCACGGCAAGAAGCGCTTCTCCGCCGAGGCCATGGGCCTGCTCATGGCCTACCCCTGGCCCGGCAACGTCCGCGAGCTCATGAACGTCCTGTCGCATGTCTTGACGTTCAGCGAGGGTGAAGAAATACAGCCCTCGAGCCTTCCTCCACGCGTGCGGGGTCAGGCGCGGGAGGGCCCGCTGCCGTTCAACGAGCACCTCTCCTTCAAGGACGCCAAGGAGCAGCTGCTGGAGAACTTCGAGCGCGAGTACGTCACCAGCGTGCTCACCCGCTGCGAGGGGAACCTCTCCCGGGCCGCGCGCGAGAGCGGCCTGCACCGGAAGTCCATCGAGCGGCTGGTGAAGAAGTATCAGCTCGACACCAAGGGCATGAAGCCGCGCTGACCCTGGGGGTGTTTCCACCCCGCCCCCGATGCATGTGACAGACATGAGACATGACGCGCTCGGTCTGTAGCGCCCACTGACAGACATCCCGCCCCCACGGGCAAGTTGACGTATGTCCTCCCGGGGAGAACTCCCGGGAAACTGCGTGCTGCCATGAATTCCTACCCCCGAGGGAATGGTGGCCAGTCAGGACAGGCGATGGTGGAGGCGGCCCTCACGCTTCCATTGGTCGTGTTCTTGTTGCTGGGCACGCTGCAGTTGTTCCTGATGCTGCAGGCGCGCGTGTTGGCGCACTACGCGGCGTTCCAGGCCACCCGTGCGGGCAGCATCGCGCATGGCGAATGCGAGCGGATGACGCATGCGGCCATCCTCGCGTTGATACCTTCGTTCCATTCGTTCCTGGGTCTGTCGAGCGCGACGGACGAGGTGCGGCATGGCGGAGGAGGCGGCGCGCCGGCGAAGCTCGCGGCGGCGTTCGCGGCGCGGCGGGACAACCGCTACCGCGGCGGCCTGGACGGCGTGCACACGGGCAGCATCGTGTGGATCAACCGCGCGCTGGTGGGCGGCGGCATCGACGGGCCGCAGGACCGCGCGTTCGATGATCCAGGCCACTTGAGGCGCCTGGAGGTCCAGCTGGTCTACTGGTACCCGATGCGCATCCCGTTCGCGAACTGGGTGATGTCGCGCATGTTCATGGCGCAGGCGGGCATCGAGGACTACACGGCGGCCAACCCGCTGATGCCCGCGGAGGCGAACGCGAACTGGAACCAGGGAGAGTTCACCTCGCCCATCCAGCTGGCCTCGGACGTCCGCTCGGAGCTCGCCGCGCGCGTGGCCCGCCAGCAGTACGTGTTCCCCATCGAGACCAGCTTCACCATGCGGATGCTGACGCCCGCCAAGCGGCGCCACTTCGCCACCATGGATTGCCCCCGATGACACGCGCCCATTCCCGTGGTCAGACGATGGTGCTGTTCGTGCTGGGCACGCTGCTCATGGTGCTGATGGTGAGCCTGACGCTCTCCTTCTCCATGAAGGTGCGCGAGCGCATCGAATTGCAGACGGTGACGGACGCGGCCGCGTACTCCAACGCCGTGGCCACCGCGCGCACCTTCAACAACATCGCGGTCATCAACCGCGCGCAGATTGGCCACGCGGTGGCGCAGGCGGGCGCCACCAGCCTGGTGAGCTGGGCCAGCCTCTACCGCGCGCAGCTCAACGCCGCGAACACGGGCTTCGGCATCGGCAAGAAGCCGTATCAGGCGGCCATCGCCAGCGGCTGTCCCTGCGCGCCCAAGAAGTCCTGGTGTCGCCAGCGGTGCCGCTGCGGCAAGAAGGGCGTGGCGGACCTGAACATGCTGCAGACGCAGCTGCGCATCGAGCAGGCCCGCGTGGAGGCCGTGTTCCAGTCCATGGAGCCCATGGTCAACCTGCAGATGCTCTCGCACCAGATTGCCCAGGGCGTCTTCTACGCGGCCCAGCAGCAGAACTACCAGGAGCTGCGCGACGCGGTGGACGACCAGGCCTTCGCCAACCGCATCCTCGGCAACGTGGTGGGGCGCGGACGCAACCCCCAGGACGCCGCCTGGCGCGTGCCGGACGTGGGCAACGTCAACGAGGACGAGCTCACCGGCGGCATCGCCTGCGCGGGTGATGGCGCCGTCTGTGACTTGCCGCTCACCGTCGCGCACGCCGTCAACGCGGCCATGGGCAGCCGTGGCTTCCACTTCGTCACCCACCGGCAGTGGCGGCTGGGTGACTACAGCGCGCACCAGGCCAACCTGGACTTCGTCATCTGGTTCCCCGACGAGGTGGTGGTGCTGCCGGACACCAACGGCACCACGTACTTCGGCAAGCCGGGCCGGAAGATGCCGATGCTCCCTCCGTACGCGCCTGCGCTCACGGGCGACGACACGGGCCGCATCGGCTGGATGTACGACCACCTGCTGCACGGCGGAGACCCGGTGGCCTGTCCGGCGAGCGTCGCGGGGGTGCAGTCCACCAAGGCCTCGCTGGTGACGTCCGGCGGTATCATGCCCCGCCCCGAGCACACCTGGACGGGAGGCAGGGACCCCGGCGGTCCGTTCAACCACATGCTGGTACCGTGTCTGGGCGGGCCCTCGTCGTGCCCGGGCATCTGGCCGCCGTTCCTCGACTACAACGTCGTGCGCATCAACAATGACGACAACAACTACGGGCAGCCGAAGAACTTCGCCGTCGTGCAGCGCGACCTGATGGCACGCAGGCTGGACCCGTGGGACCTGTCCTTCCGCTACCGCTTCGAGTCGGGCGGTGGGGGCAACGTGTATGACGCCCGCAGCTTCAACCTGGCGGACGGCACGCCCAACAACACGCAGACGGCGCTGTCCACGGGCATCGCCTACTACCACCGCGGGCAGAGCCTGGGCTTCCACCACTGGAGCGAGCCGCCCAACCTGCTCAACCCCTACTGGCGCGCCACGCTGGTGGGCGTGGACGTGGATGAGGACGGGGTGGGGGACGCCATCGACACGCTGGGGCTGAGCGCTCCCGTCGCGGCACAGACCTTCCGCGAGCTGCGCAACGCGGGCTTCAAGGGGCTCCAGAGATGAACGCTCGTCACGCACGTCGCTCGAAGTCCCGCGTGGCCCGTGGACAGGCCTTGCTGGAGGCCGCCATCGGCGTCACGCTCTTCGTCACCATCGTCGCCTTCGGCATCCACTTCGCGGAGGTGGGCTTCCTGTCGCTGAAGGTGCAGGAGGCCGCGGTCTCCGCGCTGTGGGACGGCACGCACGGGCAGATGCACCACATCCCCGTCACGTACACGCAGGCGGGCAGCTCCATGCGGGACGCCGCCGCGAGCGCGCAGGAGCGCTACGCGGACTTCAAGGGCCTGTCCTCTACGCCGGGCGGGGGCCGCGTCACCATGGCCTTCACCCGCGGCACCGGCATGCAGGTGAGCTGCGGCATGGACGCGGGCGTGGGCTGGGCGGGCGCCATCGCCACGCGCCTAGTCTACCGGGACAACGGCGGCACCGCGTGTGGTGCCTCGGCCACGTTGAGCGCGTGGCGCTTCCCCCGCTCGTTCCTGGACGGGCCCGATGACGGCGCGCTCTACCAGAAGCAGAACCTGGACGACTCGCTCGCCAACCTGCAGGTGTGCGCGGTGGGCCGCGCGGTGGGCGGCGCATGCCAGGGCCGCTTCTCCATGCTCGTGGACGACTGGGGGCTCGCGGGCGCGCTGGAGTCCGCCACGTGCAACATCCTCATGCAGGACCAGCTCATCCCCTGCACCAACGTGCCCTTCCACGCGGCGGCGTGGTCCACGTACGCGCCCACGACGCTGCCCATCCAGGCGTCCGCGAGCAACCTGGCGGAGGCCACGCTGTTCTGGAACCCGCTGCCGCCGACGGCGCTCGCCATGGTGGGCCTGGGCATGAAGGAGCACACCTTCTGGATGAGCGCCGCGGGTGAGGACGTCGTCAACTTCGTCCAGACGCCCCCGCTGATGGACCCCATCTCCCGCTTCTACCCCACCACGCCCGGCTCCTACATCGGGCTCACCACGTTCCCGTACAGCCTGGCGCACGCGCAGCGCTTCGGCAACGGCGCCTGCTTCCTCGGAAGGGATTGTGATTGAGATGACGCGAGGACTCCTCTCGTGGACCCGGGGTGCCTTCCTCCTCGTCGCCGTGCTGTCGGCCGGCCTGGCGCGGGCGGATGGCAGTCAGTGCAGCGCCGATTGCATCACCAAGTCGGACGCGATGATGCGCTCGTGCATCGACAAGTGTCCTCCGCCCCCGGATGACCCGACCCGGCCCGGGCCCTTCCAGTCCTGCATGGCGCGCTGCCAGGAAAAGCAGGAGAAGAAGTTCGCGGAGTGCTCGGAGCGCTGCGTGGACCCGGAGGGAATCGAGACACCGCGCAAGGGCAAGAGCGGGCGCGTGCGCTAGCGGAGCGAGTGATGACCCACGCGAAGAGCTGGCTGCGATGCGCGGTGATGGCAGGGGTGCTCGTGTCCGGTGTCGCGGCCGCGCAGCGCGCGCCGTTCAAGTGGGAGGTGCCCGGCGTGGTGGGCGTGGTGGACGTCTCCGCGCCGGTCATCGCCAGCGGCATCCCGGTGAAGATGACGGCGGTGCGCAGCAAGGAGCGGCCGGAGGTCATCCTGCGCTCGCTCGTGGACCGCTTCCTCGTCTGGGGGCTGCACGTGCCCGCGGCCTCGCTTCAGCCGCAGCTCCTGCGTGAGCCGATGGTCACCGCGCTCGATACGCGCGAGTTCATCTCGTACACGGCCATCGTCCAGCCCAACCCGGACGGCACGACGACGGTGTTCCTGGGACAGGCGGACCTGTCCAAGGCGCCGCGCGTCCAGTCCAGCGTGGCCCCGGTGTACCCGGGCGGCTCGGGGCTGTTGCAGTCGGAGATGGAGGGCGCGCGCACGCTCGTGTACTCGGCGAGCGCCAGGGCGTTGGACGTGGAGGTCTACTACCGCAACGAGCTTTCGCAGGCGGGCTTCGAGGAGGTGGAGCCGATGCTCTTCCGCTCCTCGCAGGACGAGCTTCATGTCCGGGTGACGCCGGCCAAGGAGGGCAAGGTGTCCGTCGTCGTCGTGCGACGGGGCGTCGCGCCCGAGGAGGCGCCGAAGCCGGCCGGTGATTGAAAGCGCCGCACCGAGCGTGTTACGGGCGCTGTCGACATGAGCGACGCGCCCTCCCAGGACAAGGACTTCAAGGACACCGTCAACCTGCCGCGCACGGACTTCCCGATGAAGGGGAACCTGGCGCAGCTCGAGCCGAGGATGCTCGGCTGGTGGGCGGAGCGGGGCATCTGGGGGAAGCTCCTGGAGAAGAACGCGGCCGGTGAGCCCTTCGTGCTTCCTGACGGTCCGCCGTACGCCAACGGCCACCTGCACGCGGGCCACGCGCTCAACAAAGTCCTCAAGGACATTGTCGTGAAGTACCGCAACCTGGTGGGTCGCCACTGCGACTTCATCCCGGGTTGGGACACGCACGGTCTGCCGATTGAGCAGGCGGTGGAGAAGCGGCTGAAGGACAAGAAGGTGGACAAGCGCACCCTGTCGCGCGACGCCTTCCTGGAGCTGTGCCGCGCGTACGCGCTGGAGTTCATCGACATCCAGAAGACGGAGTTCCAGCGGCTTGGCGTGTTCGGCTCGTGGGAGGCGCCGTACAAGACGCTCGACTTCTCTTACGAGGCGCAGGAAATCAGGGAGCTGGCCGGCTTCGCGCGCCGGGGCATGCTCTACCGCCGCAAGAAGCCGGTGTACTGGTGCCTCCAGGACCAGACGGCGCTGGCCGAGGCGGAGGTGGAGTACGAGGAGCACGAGTCCCCGTCCGTCTACGTGGCCTTCCCCGCGGGCCCCGAGCTGTCGGACCGGGTGCCTTCGTTGAAGGGCAAGGCCGTCGGCTTCGCCATCTGGACGACGACGCCGTGGACGCTGCCGGCCAACCTGGCCATCGCCGTCAACCCGGAGCTGGAGTACGTGTTCTACCAGCTGGGCGCGCGCGTCATCTGCGTGGCCAAGGACCTGCTGCCCAAGGTGCTGGCGGAGGTGAAGTCGGACGAGCTGGCGGTGAAGCACGTGGAGCTGCCGGGCGGTGAGGTCTCCGCGGCGGCGCTGGTGGACCCCGCGCGCATCCTCGCGTACGCGCGCGGCGAGGAGCTGGAGCACCTGACGTACCAGCACCCGTTCTACGAGCGGCGCGGGCGCATCCTGCTGGGCGAGCACGTCACGCTGGACGCGGGCACGGGCCTGGTGCACACGGCGCCGGGGCATGGCCAGGAGGACTACGAGGTCGGCCTGCGCTACGGCCTGGACATCTACAACCCGGTGCGTCCGGACGGCCGCTACGACGATACGGTGGGCCCGGCGCTCGCGGGCAAGCGCGTGTTCGAGGCGAACCCGCTGGTCATCGCGGTGCTGGTGGAGAAGGGCGCGCTGCTCAACGACGCGAAGGACACGGTGGCGCACAGCTATCCGCACTGCTGGCGCTGCCACAACCCCATCATCCTGAGCGCGACGTATCAGTGGTTCATCCCGATGGACGCGCCCTTCCACGGGGAGAAGACGTTCCGCCAGGAGGTGCTGGCGGAGGTGGACAAGGTGAGGTGGGTGCCCTCGTGGGGGCACAGCCGCATCCGGGGCATGCTGGAGACGCGGCCGGACTGGACCATCAGCCGTCAGCGCACGTGGGGCGTGCCCATCTGCATCGCGTACTGCGAGGGCTGTGACGAGGCGCTCGTGTCGCCGGAGCTGATGGAGAAGGTGGCCCAGGCGGTGGAGAAGGAGGGCGCGGGCGTGTGGTACCGCACGCCGGTGAAGGACTTCCTGCCGGAGGGCTTCGCGTGTCCGCGCTGCGGCAAGGGTGAGTTCCGTCGCGAGACGGACATCCTCGACGTGTGGTTCGACTCGGCGTGCATGTTCTCCGCGGTGCTGGAGCGCAGGCAACGGCTGCCCGCGGACCTGTTCCTCGAGGGGAGTGACCAGCACCGCGGCTGGTTCCACTCGTCCATGCTGGTGTCGGTGGGGACGCGCGACCGCTCGCCCTACAAGGCCTGCCTCACGCACGGCTTCGTGGTGGACGGCAAGGGCGAGAAGATGTCGAAGAGCCTGGGCAACGTGGTGGCCCCGGAGAAGATCATCAACCAGTACGGCGCGGAGGTGCTGCGCCTGTGGGTGGCGGCGAGCGACTACCGCAACGACGTGCGCCTGTCGGACCAGATTCTCAAGGGCCTGTCGGAGGGCTACCGGAAGATTCGCAACACGGTCCGCTACGCGCTGAGCAACCTGTACGACTTCGACCCGGCGAACGATGCGGTGCCGTACGCGCAGCTGTCGCCCTTGGACCAGTGGGCGCTGGGGCGGCTGGCCGAGGTCGTGGCCCGGGTGAAGCAGGCGTACGAGGACTACGAGTTCCACCTCGTCTACGCGACGGTGGTGGACTTCTGCGCCGGTGACTTGTCGGCGGTGTACTTCGACATCCTGAAGGACCGGCTCTACACGTGGCGCAAGGACGGGGCGCCCCGGCGGGGCGCGCAGACGGTGTTGCATGAGGTGGCGTCCGTGCTGCTGCGGCTGCTCGCGCCGGTGATGAGCTTCACGGCCGAGGAGGCCTGGGGCTTCCTGCCGGGCAAGTCGACGGAGAGCGTGTTCCTGGCGGGCTTCCCGGAGCCGGGGACGAAGCTGTCGCCGGAGCTGGCGGAGCGCTACGCGAAGCTGTTCGCGGTGCGCGAGGCGGTGCAGGGCGTGCTGGAGGCGGCACGGCGCGAGAAGCGCATCGGCGCGTCGCTGGAGGCGCGCGTGTTGCTGATGGCGTCCGCGTCCGTGCGTGACTTCCTGATGCAGCACCTGGACGAGCTGCCCGGGCTCTTCATCACCAGCCAGGTGGAGGTGGTGGACGCGGAGGGCATCGATGCGGCGGTGCTGGACGTGACGCGGGTGTTCGGCGACGGCGCGAAGCTCCTGGCCGAGGTGAAGCCCGCCGCGGGCCACAAGTGCCCGCGCTGCTGGACGTACTCGGAGGCGGTGGGGCAGGGCGGCGACGTGTGCCTCAAGTGCCGCGAGGCGCTGGCGGCGTGAGCGCCGGATGCCCGGTGGGCTCGCGCCAGTCCCAAGCGGACGGCGCGGGCTCTGGGGCGCGCTGAGATGAAACGGGCCCGCGCTTCCGTGAGGAGACGCGGGCCCGGATGTTTCAGGTGGTGTGTCGAACGCCTACGGAGGCGGAGGCGTGGTCGTGCACTCGGCGACGGGAGCCTGGGTTGCCCGGACCGAGTCACAGTCCAGCAGGGAGGCGAGGCCCGTGAGCGGCTCCACCATCAGCAGGCTGCGCGGGCGGCCCGACTTCGCCGAGAAGTTGAGCTGGAGGTTGCCCGGCGCCGCCGCGGTGAGCGCCGCGGTGTTGTCGAGCTGACCGCGCATACAGGTCAGGTTGCTGACGGCCCGGCCCGAGCCCGGCAGGTAGCAGAGCCCATGGACTGGCGTGGCGTTCATGGAGTCCGGGATGACGACGTCCGGGCCCGTCTCGGAACAGCACTCCGGGCTGGCGCGGCACGTGGTGCCGGTGCAGGCATCCCTGGGGCAGGTGTTGTTGTCGAAGTCGTTGTCACACGTCAGCCGCTCCCAACGGGCCACCCGCTTGCGGGTTCCATCGGGCAGCAGCACGTTGTTCTCCACCACGATGCGGACCGGCTGGTTGGTGGCGATGGCCCGCTGACGCGCGCGCAGCGCCGACGACCACAGCTCGCGGGTCGCCGTCGCCTCTCGCTGGCCATCCAGCGGCTTGCTGATGCCCACCACCGCCAGGGTCACCATCATCCCGACGACGGCGATGGCGATCATCAACTCCAACAGCGTCATTCCTCGCGTGCGCATCATCCTCAAGGCCCCGGAGCGGGCTGCAGGCCCGCCGACACGAAGTTCCGGGGAGACACCCGGAGGGTATAGGTCCGGCGCCTGAAGCCGTCCTGGGGGAAGCCGTCCTCATCCGGGATGTTGATCTTCGCCGGGTCCACCACCGTGCGGTCCGAGCGCGGCGTCCGGATGACCAGGTCGATCTCCACCTCGCGAATCCGTCGGCGAAGCAGGTTGCGAAGGTCGGCTTCGTTGGTGGGCGCAGCCTCGATGGGCGCCACCACGTTCACCGCGCATTCCGCATTGCCAGTCGTGCACTGGTCGATGGGCGGGCGAACCCCTTCCTCGGGGTACCACCGGTAGGCGAGGGCCGGCTGGGTCAGGTCGATGACCGCGAATCGAACCTGCATCCGCTCCACGTCCCGGCTCACCACGGCCCAGTTGGCCGCGCCCGGAGCCAGGTACTCCAGCGCCGGGTGGCCGCCCCTCCAGTTCACGCGATACGCCGCGCTGACGGTGCGCATGACGTTCCACCCGGAATCGGTGAACATGCCCACATCACTCGTGCAGGGCCCACTGGTGGTCGCGGCGGCGCCATGGCCTGGAGAGGCCTCGATGACGGAGTCACCGGTGCGGACGTTGGTCACCCGGAAGTGGCATGCGAGCGCACCAGCCGTCGGGTTCGCGACGAGCGCGGGGGTCGGCTGGCCCGAGGTGGGCTGCAGGCGCGTGTGGGGGGCCGGGGCGGTGCACAGGATGTTCCCCGACTTGACGGATGTAATGTTGGGTCTGCCGGGGGCCGCGAATGCGTCACATCGCTCCATCGTCACCATCGTCCGCGGGTCACCCCAGTAGAGCTGCAACACATCGGACGTCATGTCGGCGTAGGGCGTGCCCGCGGGAGGCAGCGCGAAGGTCGCGTCCGCGGCGAACGGCGGGGTGGCCGTCGCCATGTCCAGTGCGGTCCAGCTCTGGATGGCATAGCGCTGGTCGCCTTCCGAGAACTGGATGGGGGAGTTGCCCATGCCGATTCCCGCGCGCTGCACGTCCAGGGTGAGCAGGTCCTTCACCGCCCGCCCCGTCACCTGCGCCACCATCGTCTGTTCCTCGGTGAGGGCGCGCCGCTGCACCTGCATGCCCGCGACCAACCCGATGCCGAGCACGATGACGCCCAGCGCGCTGGCGATCATCACCTCCAGCAGCGTGAAGCCGCCCATGCGACGAAGGGTCTTCCTCATGGCGCCATCCGGGTCTGCATCACCACCACCTGGCGGCCCTGCCGGCCCCGCTCCAACCAGCTCACCGAGACGCGGACGTTGGCCACGTTCCCGGCAAGCCCCCCGCCCAACTGCCGGGTGACGGCCGGCAGCCCCGCCGCGCCGTTCTCGATGGAGCCCGGCAGGCCCACACTGGGGCTGTCGATGTCCACCGCCACCTCGTACTCCCGCGCGACCACGCCCGCGGCGGGGGCGACGGTCCGCAGCTCTCCGGCCGCCGTCTGCCACACCGTGGTGCGCCGATTGTCCCACGGTGCCAGGTTGGCGCAGGGCGGGGTGGCCGTGCAGCCCTCGGACATGATGCTCTCGAGCGTGCGCTCGGCGATGAGCTGGGCCTGCGTGGCGGTGAGGGTGCGCCGGTTGGACGCGCTGATCTGCGTCACCAGCATCATCACCGCCGCGATGCCCACGAGCATCACGGCCATGGTGGCCAACACCTCCAGGAGCGTGACGCCCCTGGAGGCCTGCAACCGCGACGACTTCATCGAGGCAGTCTCCCGTCCGGAATCGGGTCGTAGATGAGCACTCGCGAGCGGGTCTCTCCCGAGTTCGCCGCCCCATTGTTCCACTTGTTCTTCTCACCCACCAGCAGGGGCTGTCCCGTGGCGGGCAGGATGAAGACGTGCTCGTCGTGCACCACCGGCGCGCTGGTGCCGTGGCCCACCAGGATGGAGCTCGTCATCGTCGTCTTGCCCGCCCCATCCGGCGCCTGGTTCGCGGTGTAGAACCGGCCGCTCGTGGTCTCGCTCAGGTTGCAGACGTCCGCGGCCGCGCCCACGGCGGTGGTCGTGAACACCTTGTCTCCGCTGAGCGACACGCCGCCCCACACCGCCTGGCCCGGGTCGAGCGGCTGCACCCACAAGGGGTCGAGCAGCGCGCAGGGCTTGGAGCCGTCCGGGTTCGGGTCCTCGAAGGCCATCAGGTGGTAGCGGTAGTCCTCCTTGTTCGGGGGGGCCATCGCCAATCTCGTCCGGGTTGTCACCCGTGCCGAAATAGATGCGCACCACGGGCTTGGCCGTGTCGCGCAGCACCTTCACCGCGAGGTTGGAGTGGATCTGCTGGAAGTGGGCCGTCCCCGCCGGGTTCGAGGCCGCGTCCGTGTGGGTCGAGGCCGCGACCGGCGCGCTCGCCACGCGGCAGGTCCGCACCTGCCGGCCATACGTCCGGGTGGAGTCCACCGAGTCCAGGTTGATGCGGTAGACGCTGCCGGCCGTGGTGGGCACGTACATGACGTCGTAGTGACCATCGCGGTTGAGGTCCAGCATGGCGGTCGCACCCGCGATGCCGGAGCCCTCGTCGAGCGTGATGACGCCCGCGTGGGCGCCCTTGCCGGTGCCCCGCTGCAGCGGCTTGCCCGTCTTCATGTCCAGAAGGTAGAGCGTGCCGGCGCGCCCGGCCGTGGGCTTGAAGTCCGTGCCGATGATGGCCGCCCAGGTGCCGGTCGTGTCGCCGGAGCCCCACTGGATGCGCGTGACGGACGCCGGGTGACGTGAGCCGGTCTGGTCCGGCAGCAGCACGTCATCGTCGTCGTCGGCCTCGTCCGTGAACGCGTCCAGCAGGGCGTCGTTCTTCAGGTTGTACTCCCACAGCGGCATCGGGTAGTCGGCGCGCGTCGCGGCCGGGTCCGTGCTGGGGTGGGTGACGTCGAGCGCGAAGATGATGGGGCTGCCCTTGCCCGTGGCCGACACGAGCGTCGTGCGGGCGCCCTTCAGCGGCCGCTGCAGGGCGGTGGTGGCCGTGGCGGGCGTCCACGCCTCGCCGAGCCCGCCGAAGTCCACATTGGCCAGCGTGGGCGAGGCATCCATCGTCGGCTTGGGCTTGGTCCCCGAGCCCGCGTACTTCACGTAGTGGTAGACGTAGTCCTTCAGCAGCCCGCCGGGCATGTACGCGAACAGCTCCTTGCCCGTGCCGTACTGCCGCGGTGCGATGGGCTTGGCGCAGGTGGAGCCCGAGTGCAGGAAGTAGCCGCGCAGCATGATGTCGTCGGAGCACTCGTCCTTCCCGTTGAGCCGGAAGGCGCCCGAGTCGAAGGCGTGCAGCACGCCCGTCATCGTGCCCACGTAGGCCACCGTCGGACGCTCGGAGAGCTTGGACATGAAGTTGCGGCGGTAGACGTCGCGCTCGGCCGGCAGGGCGTTCATCGCCCAGTTGTCGAGGTAGGGAGGCACGGCCACTGCCACGGTGGACAGGTTGATGCCGCCCATGGCCCACGGGCGCTTCACGTTCGTCGCCCCGGGCAGCTGATGGTCCTCCCAGCCGTAGAGCCACTCGCGGAAGACGTTCCGGTCGTTGAAGCCCTCGGTGATTCGCGCGGCGGGGGCCATGGTGGGCGTGCCGCACTTACCGTCGCTGTTCATGTCGAAGATCTTCTTGCCGGCATCGAGCTGGTTGCAGAGCGAGTCGGGGAACGCGACGCTGTTCGCGTTGTCCATGTCATCTTTGAGCGTGATGCGGCTCTGGTCCGGCTTCATCGTGTAGATGGTGCGGTTGAGCGGATCCTCGTTGCGCAGGGTCATGGCCATCACCCGGCCACCGTCCCAGCGCTCGACGACATTGGTCAGGTTCGTGTTCTCGGGGTCATAGAGCGAGCGGAAGTACAGCCGGCCTCGCAGCGAGTAGTCCTTGCGCCCGTCGTACAGCCGGGTGGAGGCCTCGGGCATGCCCACGCCGGGCCAGTTCTTGCCCCAGGCGCTGCCGGGCGTCTCGTTCACACCCCAGAGGATGGCGTTGCCCACCGTGGAGGGCGACGAGCGGGAGTAGCTGCCCGAGCGCACGGCCTGGTAGCCCACGTTGACGTTGTCGACCACGGGGACGCAGCGGTCGTCCGGGCTGGTGATGTCCACCTTCCAGCACAGCTGCGAGCCGGTGAAGCCCATCTCCAGCAGGTCCAGCTCCTTCACGTTCGGGTTGCCCGTGTCGAACTGCACCGGAATCCAGGTGCGGTTGGGGTTGGGCTTCTTCACGTAAACGCCACCCTGGAACTCGAAGGTGTGGCAGTCCACCGCCACCGAGTAGGTGATGGTCGGCGGCGCGCGACCCGGAACCGAGCAGGCCCCCGGCGTCTCCTCGGTCCAGCAGGGCGGGGACGAGCACATGTGGGCGGCGGCGGGCGCGACGTCGTCGTAGCGCGTGAAGCGCACCTTGGTGATGACGAAGTCCTCCGCGTCGCTCAGGTCGATGTCGTTCGACAGGCTCGCGGAGCGGAAGGTGCCGCCGTTCACCTTGTTGATGACGAACACCACGTCGTTGAAGTCGCGGTCACCGCCACCCGGGAGGTCCTCGAAGCCGAGAATCCAGCGGAAGGGGTCCGTGGACGGTGCGCCCACGATGACGTGGGGCATGGCGTTGCGTGTGCCGCCGGGTCGGTCGATCTTCGCGCGCTCCTTGGGCATGACCAGGTTGCCGTACGTCGCCTCGTTCTTCAGGCGGTAGAGCGTGTCGTCGTCCAGCCAGCCGCACAGCTTCGTGTTGCTGGTGCCGGCCACCACGCACTGGTTGGAGGCCGTCCCCTGGGGGTCGTCGGCGGTGCAGTTGTCCTGGTACGGGCAGCCGATGTTGCGCTCCGCCACGACCGCGGCGGAGCTCGAGTTCTGGTCCAGGTTCCAGGCGGACTTGGAGAAGAACACGTTGATGGGGGTCTGCAGGTGCAGCAGGCACTTGCCCGCGCTGTCCTGCTTCAAGCACGGATAGACGGTGCCCTCGTTCGGGCCGTGGTTGGAGCTGTAGTAGACGATGAGGAAGAACACGATCTCCCGGTTACCCTGGATGGTGCCCAGGTCCACCGTGCGGTCGCCGAGGTCGATCTTGTCCGCGGAGTCCGGCGCGGGCAGCGGAACGCCCCGGTTGTCATACGTGCTGACGTTGTAGTCGGGGACCGCGTCGTAGTCGTCCGACATGTCCTTGACGGGGGTCATGCTGAGGAAGGTCGTCTTGTCGCTGTCGTCGTCCGCGAGCAGGAACACCATCTGCCCGATGCCCTTGCCGCCGTTCTTGTCGTCCGCGGGCTCGAGCAGGTTGGGGATGCGCGGGAAAAGACCCTTGTCGGAATAGTCATCGGTGGCGGCCGTGCCACTGCTCTGGGACGTGCCGACGATGTCCGTGTCGATGTGCGTGGAGCCGCCGCCTGGGCGGGCATCCGCGAGGCCAGCGCCGCCGGTGACGCGGCGCCAGGTGTTCGCGCAGCTCGCCTTCATCGCGATGGCAGGCTGAGAGTACGACTCCCCGTCGGAGGTGAAGACAGAGCTCGCGCAGCGGCGGTCGGCCGGGTCTCCGATGAAGTCCCGCTTCTTGGGGCCCGACTGGGGCGCGATGTTGAAGAGGTCCTCGTGCAGGTCGAGGACTCCGTTGCCGTTCGAGTCGATCAGGTCTCCGTCCGCGTTCAGGTACTTCGCGGCCTGGTCCAGGTACATGTAGCCCAGCGCGTGCGAGGCGCCTGCGGACTCGAACACGTAGCTGATGGTGACGCGCTGGTCGTACGGGAAGACGATCTTCTCGGGGTTGAGCTTCTCGGGCGGCAGCAACTGGATGTCGGCGTCGCCGCTGCGTCCGGTGGGGACGAGCTTCAGCTCCTTGGGGAAGGTCATCTGGCCCAGGTCGTTCTCGGCGTTGCCGAAGCCGGGCTGCTTGTCCTGCGCCAGGTTGTCCTTGCAGAGCTGGGCCAGACCGTCATCGGCGAGCGCGGCGGGCGTGGCCAGCAGGAGGAGCGTCGAGAGTGCTCGGTGGAGGGCTTTCATCGGGACTTCCCCTGGGCCGGCTTGTAGGTCTGGATGCCGTCGGTCCGCTGCTGCGCGCGGCGGGTCTCGAGGTCTTTCTGGAGCTGCTCACGCAGCCGTACGTCCTGAGGCGGCGACGGCGGGCGGGAGCTGGTCTTGAGGTAGGCCAGCAGCGCGTCCATCTCCGTCGGGGACATCCCCCGCGTGTCGCAGCGGGTGTCGTCCTTGACGCGATGGGGGTTGGCAATCCAGGTGCGCAGCTCCGCGCTGGGCGTCTGGCGCACCTTGCTGGTGAGCTCCACCCGCTTCTCACCCGCGGGACGTTGCTGCTGCTTCATGTGCGCGCCCCCCGACTTCTTGAGGGTCGCGGCCGAGGGCTGGGGCGTGAGGGTGTGGCAGCCGACACAGGCCTTCTGGAAGATGCGCTCTCCTTCAGGAGTCGCCGTGGCGAATCCTGGCAGGAGCAACAACGCGAGAAGCAAAGGGCGTTTCATGGATGACTCGCGGGACGGCGAGGAGTTCGTCAGGGAGGCGTGTTGTTGGGGAGCGTTTCGATCTGCGTGGTGTCGGGCGCGTTCTGCTCCCGCGAATTGTTGTAGTTGTTGTCAGAGCCGCAGCCGGCCATGTTGCAGCCGGGGCCGTAGGCCACCGCGCCGCTCTGGTTGGCGATGAGGGCCTGGACGACGGAGCGCGTGGGGCGGCCGTCGCGGCTCAGCACCTCGCCCACCGCGGCCACCCAGATGAGGCCGTTGCCGTCGGACGTGGGGTTCGAGTCGATGTCGTCGCGAACGAACACGCGGTAGCGCACGTTGTTCTGCTCCGGGTAGTCCGCGTAGGCGACGTTGTCCGCCCCCTGCTTCTCATGGGCGGGCATGTCGTTCGGCGTCAGCCGCAGGTAGTTCCACGGGTCGCCGGGGCTGGCGGGCAGCAGCTCGTACCAGGGGGGATTGGCGCCCGCGAGCCCCAGCTCCGTCACCTCGGCGCCCGAGTTGATGATCGTCGTCAGCGTGTTCTCGTAGGTGGTGGCGTCGAGCGCCGTGCGCAGCCGGATGGCCTCGCGACCCTCGGCCAGCCCCGCCTCCGCGGCGAAGAACGCCTCCTTCTGCCGGCGCGCGTCCGCCTGGGTGTCCGCCTCGCGGCCCACCACCCGGTAGCTCAGCATCACCGCCATCGTCACCACGAGCACGACGCCCAGCGCGACGAGCAGCGTGAAGCCTCCATTCGCTCGGGTTCGGGCCAGGTCTCGGTGCGTCATCGTCGCGGCTCCTCTGCGCTCCCCCCGTGCGGGGAAGGCTGGAAGTGTCGCGAACTCAGCAACTCACGTGCCCGCTGGGGCATCCCCGCAACCCTCTGAAATCGTTTCGGTGCGGGCTTTCACCCTGGCGTCGCGGGTCATTGGTGACCTCGCAAAAAGTGCGAGGTGCGACTCTTTGCGAGGTGCGGGCTTCAGCTCTCGAGCTCCAGAGCGCGCAGCCGGTCGATCAACGCCTGCATGCGCTCCTGGTGTGTGCCGGGCCAGAACACGCGGCGACAGTCGTTGCACTGCTGGAAGTGGGTGTACCTGCGCGCCACGTCCGGGGGACGCGATGGGTCACCTCGTGGGGTTGGGCGGGACTCAGGAGCGCGTTGCAGGCGATGCACCGGGAAAACGGCTTCATCCGGGAGCTGAGCCCATAGCGCCGCACCACCTCGACCAGCTGCTCGGCGGGGTCCGTGGCGCGAGGGAAGTAGCCGAGGACGACCTCGCCCCGCTTGAGCACGCCGAGGTCCCGGGTCAGCAGGACGCGCTCTTCGGTGCTCGAGATTCGGGCCAGCTCGGGGTCGTCGAAGTCGTTGCGCCACAGGGTGTCGAAGCCGAGCATCCGCAGGAAACCCGACAGCCGCCCCAGTCCCACGTCGAGCACGAAGCGCGGCATGCCCTCGACGTGCCCGAGCGCCGGGAAGGCCTCGATGTGGGCTCCGGGCGTCACCCGATGCGCGAGCGCCACCGGGGCGCCGTCGACGAGCACCTTGTCCAGCTCGGGATGCGGCGGGCCGAGTGACTCGATGAGGTCTTTGAGCGACGGCGAGCCCTGGGGCGCCACCTGCAGCTGCGTGCCCCGCTTCTCCGGCGCGACGAAGTCGTTCAGCCTTCCATGAAGTCGGACGGTCACCACGGTGGGTTGCTCCCGGTTGCGTGACGAGGAGGACTCGGACCCTGGCCCGTGGGACGCCCCCGCTCGCGATTTTCACCGCTGTAAATGTACGATTTGGCGGTACGTAGCGGGACTGCGGGCTTGGCGCACTTCTATACTCCGCGCCCCGTCGGGCCGTCGTCGTCGGCCCGGACCATCTCTCGAATCGTCTCCACGGAAGCAGGCAGAGCGAATGAAGAAGACCCTTTCCTATCTGGCGTGCGCGGTGGTCTCGCTCACGGTTTTCGCTCTGGCGTGTGGGGATTCTTCGGATCCGAAGACACCGCTTCCGTTGCCGGATGGCGGCGTGATGTGGGCCGAGTGCAATCCCCAGCAGGATGGCGGCGGCTGTGGTGCGGGTGAGGAGTGCCGCTTCGTCCCGTTCTACGACCGGTCCATCTGTGTCCGGCCGTGTGATGAGCAGGGTGCCTGTGGTCAGGCCGAGGCGGCGTGCTGTCCCACCGGCGAGGCGCGTGACGGAGGCGACGCCACCTTCTGTCTGCCGACCGAGGTGTGCGAGGCCACTCCGGACGCGGGTGCGGGCGATGCGGGCGCGGACGCGGATGGCGGCTCGCTGACGGACGACGGCGGGACGCTCGAGGACGCGGGACCGGGCACCGAGACCGACGCGGGCACGACGGACGCGGGCGGCCCCGTCATCGTGGACGACGCGGGCACGACGACGGACGCGGGTGGGCCGGTCATCGTGGACGACGCGGGCACGACGACCGATGCGGGCACGCCGACGGACGCCGGTGGCCCCGTCATCGTGGACGACGCGGGGACGACGATTGACGCGGGTCCCGGCACGACGGACGACGCGGGCTCTCCGGTCGACGCGGGTCCCGGCACGCCGGACGACGCGGGGACGACGATTGACGCGGGTTCCCCCGCCGACGCGGGCACGGACGCCGGCACGCCCATCGATGCGGGCACGGACGCGGGCTCCCCCGTGGACGCGGGCACGCCGGACGCGGGCTCGTCGACGGACGCCGGGACGCCGACGGACGGTGGGCCCGGGCCGGGCAGCTACACGAACATCCGCATCATGGCGTCGAACCTGTCGAGCGGGAACGGCCAGGACTACGACCCGGGCCACGGCATCCGCCTGATGCAGGGCGTGGACCCCGACGTCGTGCTCATCCAGGAGTTCAACTACAAGAGTGACTCCGTGGCGGATATCACCTCGCTGGTGAACCAGGTGGGCCCGGGCTTCTACTACTACCGCGAGGGCGGCGCGCAGATCCCCAACGGGGTCATCAGTCGCTGGCCCATCATCGAGTCCGGCGAGTGGAAGGACCCCGAGGTCGACAACCGCGACTTCGCCTGGGCTCGCATCGACATCCCCGGGCCCAAGGACTTGTGGGTCGTCAGCGTGCACCTTCTGACCCGCAGTTCGGGGGCACGCAACGCCGAGGCCACCGAAATCGTCAGCAAGGTCAGGGGGAAGGTCCCGGAGAGCGACTACCTGGTCATCGGGGGTGACCTCAACACGGACAGCTTCAACGAGAGCTGCTTCACCACCTTCAAGAACGTGGTCGTCACCAGCGCCCCGTACCCCGCGGACAAGAACGGCAAGACGGGCACCAACGCCAGCCGCGAGAAGCCCTATGACCACGTCCTGGTTGACGCGGACCTGAACCAGTACCGCACGCCCACGGTCATCGGCTCCAACTCGTTCCCCAACGGCCTCGTGCTCGACAGCCGCGTCTACACCCCGCTGTCGGACATCGCACCGGTGCTGTCCAACGACAGCGGCGCCCCCAGCATGCAGCACATGGGCGTCATCAAGGACTTCCGCGTCCCCGCCTTCTAGCGGAGCGCGGTGGGCGCGCGGCGGCTCCGAGACAGGCCGCCGCGTGCTCCGCTCAGAAGTTCCACTTGTGCTTGTTGCGCTCGATGAAGCGCGCCACCGGCGGGATTCGCGCGATGAGCGGCGTGAGCACGAACACCGCCGCCAGCCGCAGGGGCTTCACCACCTGTGACGCCGCGTAGGCCGCCGCCCACGTGCCCGCCTGCTCGCCCGCGCCGGACGGCTGGAAGCCCAGCCGGATGGCCGCGTAGAAGCCCACCAGCACCAGGCCGAAGATGACGTAGTTCATCACCAACGCCAGCGGGCCGTACTCCAGCATCAGCGTCTTGAAGCGGGCCATCAACGACGGCTTCCCGGCCTTCGCCTCGGGAGTCGCTGTGGGTGGGGGCGTGTCGGAGACTGAAGGATTCACGTCGGGCTCAACAGGCGGCATGTCCACACCATGCCCCAAACGAGCGATGTCCGGGAAACAGAGCAGGCTGCCCGCCGGGGGCCGGTCGGCCCTCCGGGTTGTCAGGGCTTGGGGGGACGGGTTAAGGGATTGGGACGCGTCATGAAAGCCTCCCTCCGCCTCCTCATTCTCGTGGCCACCACGGTCCTCGTCGCGGACCAGGTGACCAAGTATCTGGCTGTGTCCCGGTTGACGGATGCCCTGGACGGGCGTGAAGGGCTGGCCCGGGTGACGGGCTACTTCACCCTCCACAACCTCGACAACGACCCGCCTCGCGAGGACGGCGAGCGCAACGTGCTGCGGCCCCACCGCTTCGTGGAGGACTACTGGCACTTCCGCTACGTGGAGAACCCGGGCGCGGCGTGGGGCATGTTCGCCGACCTGCCCGACAGCGTGCGGCGCACGTTCTTCCACGTGGTGAGCGTGGCGGCGCTGGCCTTCATCTTCCTGATGTACCGCCGCACCCCGCTGGACCAGCAGCTGGCGCGCCTGGCGCTGGCGCTCATCACCGGCGGCGCGCTGGGCAACTTCCTGGACCGGCTGATTCGCGGCTACGTCATCGACTTCGTCGACTGGCATTGGCGCAACCAGCCGGGCATGCGCTGGCCCACCTTCAACGTCGCGGACGCGGCCATCTGCGTGGGCGTGGCCTTCATGCTGCTGGACTCGCTGAAGGTGCGCCGCCCGGAGACCGTTCCGGCGCCGCTCGCCCAGAGCCCCAATCCGTGACGGGTGGGGGCCGGGTGGTGTAAGCCCAGGCCCGTGCCTCGCAAATACGTCATCCTCCTCGCCGTCACCCTGGGCGTCATCGCCCTGGACCAGTGGACGAAGTATCTCGTCGTCCGTGAGCTGACCTCCCAGATGCAGGGGCAGGAGACGCTCGGGGGACGCCTGGGCGCCATGTTCAGCGCGCCGCCCGAGCGCGGCTTCGACGGGCTGCACTACCGCTCCCGCCGCAGCATCGAGGTGTCGGAGTCCTTCTTCCGCCTGCGCTACGCGGAGAACCCGGGCGCGGCGTGGGGCCTGTTCAGGAACCTCCCGCCCGAGCAGCGCGGCCCGCTCTTCCACGTGGTGAGCCTGGGCGCGGTGGTCCTCATCGTCTTCTACTTCCGCAAGCTGTCCGGCTCGGACCCGGAGGAGAAGTGGGCGCTGTGGGGCCTGCCGCTCGTGTTGGGGGGCGCGCTGGGCAACTACATCGACCGGCTGGCCCGGGGCTTCGTCATCGACTTCCTGGAGGCCCACTGGTTCGACAAGGCGGCGTGGCCGTCCTTCAACGTCGCGGACGCGGCCATCTGCGTGGGCGTGGGCCTGCTGCTGGTGGACGCCTTCGTGCGCAAGGAGAAGCCCGCACCGGCGCCCACCAAGGCCGCCTGAGCGTCACCTCGCCGGAGGGCCGCCCGAGCGGACCGGCGTGCTCCCCGCCTTGCTCCGACGCGTGGCGCGGGTAGCCTCCCGAGCGCTCACGCCGCCCCTCTCGTCCGCCGGCAGGTCTCCATGCTCCCCGTCCTCTTCCGCCTCACCTTCACCAGCCTGTGGGCGCAGCTGCTCTTGTACGCCCTCGCCGTGGGCACGGTGGGCTACATCGCCTTCAACGGGTGGCGCGGCGCGGTGGGGGAGGTGGACCCGAAGACGGGCACGCGCAAGGCGGTGGTGCTCGCGGACCGGCTGCTGCGCGCGGCGGGCTTCGGCCTCGCGGGTGCGGGGCTGGCGTGGTTCGGCCTCAAGTACGCGCTGCCGGAGAGCGCCTTCCCCGGTGGAAAGGGCGAGGGCATCCCCCTGCACACCTACGGCGTGCTGCTCGCCACGGGCTTCATGACGGCGGTGACGGTGGCCGGGCGGCTGGCGCGGGACGAGTGGCGCAGGGTCGAGCTCGTCGATGGCCAGTGGGTGGACGTGGAGGGGCCCAAAAAGCGCGAGCAGGTGATGGACCTGGCCTTCTGGGTGCTCATCGGCGGCATCGGCGGCAGCCGGCTGCTCTTCGTGCTGGTCAACTGGAAGGACTACTCACGCGACTGGACGCAGGCGCTGTCGCTGGGCGGCGGGCTCGTCTTCTACGGGGGGCTCATCGGCGCGGCGGTGGCGGCGTGGTTCTTCGCGCGCGCCCACGGCATGGACTTCCTGCGGCTGGCGGACGTGTGCATCCCCACCGTGTCGCTGGGGCAGTGCCTGGGGCGGCTGGGCTGCTTCAGCGCGGGCTGCTGCTGGGGCGACGTGGCGCCGGCCCACTCCGCGACGGCGGTGCACTTCCCGGGCTCGGGGCTGGCGCAGGACCTGTTCGGACAGGTGGGCAATGCCTCCAGCCTCGCGTACACCTCCCAGCTCGACGACACGCGCTTCGTCGTGGAGGCGACAGGCCAGATTCTGCACCAGGCCGCGCCGGACGCGGTGCGCATCTCCGACTGGGTGGCCCAGCACGGACACACCCTGGGCGTCTACCCCACCCAGCTCTTCGAGTCCCTGGGGCAGCTCGTCCTCTTCGTGGCGCTGCTGTACGCCCGGCGCTTGCGCCGCTTCCACGGGCACATCTTCGCGCTGTGGCTGATGGCCTACGCGGTGCTGCGCACCACCGTGGAGCTGTTCCGCGGGGACGTGGAGCGCGGGACGCTGCACGGCCTGCTCGAGTCCCTGGGGGCCCAGGGGCTGGCGGACGCGGTGCCGTTGGAGGCCTGGTTCAACATTTCGACCAGCCAGTCCATCTCCCTGTGCATGTTCGCCCTCGGGGCGACGCTGCTCTACCAGAAGGGGCGACGAGGGGCGGGCGAGGCGGCGGGCGAGGCCGGACCGACACCGTCGGCGGCGTGAGGTTGATCCCCGGACGCCGGTTGGGGACACTCTGAGACGTCATGCCGCCCCCCGACGCCCGACAGTCCGCCGCGAAGTCCCCCGCCACGAAGGCCCCGGCGGACACCAGCTCCAGCGAGGCCGTCCTTCATGAGTGCGAGGCGCTGGAGGCGGAGCTGGCCGCGCTGCGCAACCTCTTCGAGCAGTACTTCCTGGGCAACGAGCGCAACCCGCCCACGCGCGCCCACGAGGACTTCAAGAAGCGGGTGAACAAGCTGAAGACGTCGTTCATCCGCAGCACCGCGGCCAAGTTCCGCGTGGGCAGCATCCACAGCAAGTTCCTCACGTACGAGCGGCTGTGGATGCGCACGCTGCAGGAAATCGAAGCGGGCACGTACAAGCGCGACCTGTTCAAGGCCCGGCGTCGCGCGGAGGTGCGCGGAGGCTCGGCGAACAAGGACGCGAAGAAGGGCGTCGTCGAGCTGCCGGAGGACATCTCCGACATGGACTTCGAGGAGGTGGAGGAGGTGCTCCGCCCCCGCCCCGTCAACGAGCCACCCCTGGCCGCGGCCATCGCCGCCGCGGCGGCCGCCGCCTCCACGCCTTCCGCCGGGGGCACGCCCTTCCGTGGCACGCCCGCGGTGGCCAGCGCCTCGGCGGCGCCGAGCGTGGCGCCGGTGGCCGCCCCCGCCGTGTCGCGCGGAGGCATCCCGGGAATCGCCCCGCTGACGCCCGCCGTGGCGCCGGTGACGGGGACGCCCGCGCGCGGACTGCCCACGGTGACGTCGCCGCTCGGAGGCACGCCCGCGCGAGGCTCGGCCGCGGTCCCTCCGGGCATGGCCGCGAAGCCCGCGGGGACTCCCGCGCCCGTGGCGCGTCCCACGGCTGCGCCGGTCGCGGCGTCCAGGCCCGCGGCGCCCGTGGCCTCGGCGGCGCCCAAGCCTCCGTCGGCGGGGGGCGGAGGCATGTCGGACGACAAGCTGCGCGCCGTGTACGACGCGTATGTCACCGCGAAGCGGCGCTGCCAGGAGGACACCTCGAAGATGTCCTACGAGTCGGTGGCCGCCACGCTGCGCAAGCAGGTGCCGGAGCTGCTCAAGCAGCACAACGCCAAGGCGGTGGAGTTCAAGGTCGTCATCAAGGACGGCAAGGCCTCGCTCAAGGCCGTGCCGAAGTAGGGCGCCTTCCGATGAACCAGGACCTGGAATCGCTCAAGGCGCGCGTGTCGCGTCTGTCGGTGATGATTTTCGACATCGACGGGACGCTCACGGACGGGCGCATCTTCTGGGTGCCCAACTCCGGCTGGACGCAGATGTACAGCGTGCGCGACGGCATGGGCATCAAGCGCCTGCAGGAGGTGGGCATCGAGGTGGCCGCCATCTCCGGAGGAGACAGCCTGTCCGCGCAGATGCGGATGCAGTCGCTGGGCCTCAAGCACGTGCACTTCGGCAGCCAGGACAAGGTCGCGCACTTCGAGAAGCTGCTCGCGCTGCTGAACGTCTCCGCGGACCGGTGTGGCTACATGGGGGACGAGGTGGTGGACCTGCCGCTGCTCAAGGCGGTGGGCTTCTCCTCCGCGCCACCCGAGGCCCCTGACGAGGTCCGCGCCCAGGTGCACTACGTCGCACAGAAGCCCGCGGGCTTCGGCGCCGCGCGCGAGGTGTGCGAGTTCATCCTGCGGCACCGCTCGTAGCACCTGTCCGTCCCTCGAATTCCTCCAATCCACGCCTGGGTGCGGCGAATCGTCGGCTCCTGAAAAGTCGACGGGGTCGCTTGCCCGCACGGGTTGTCGCGTCATGGGGCCCTCCCTACCTTGGGCTTCGCACATGAGGCCGCTGGCCGGCGCGAGACACGTGGGAGGCGATGTGGGGATGCAGAGGTGGCTCGGGCTGTCGGTGGTGGTGGGCCTCGTGATGACGACGGGGTGCTCGACGCCGTCTGAAGAATCTCGGGAGCGGCTCGCGGTGCTGGAGGCGGAGGCCGAGGAGCTGGACGCGGTGCTGGACAATGTCGAGGAGCGACTGCTCGGCAACCAGGCCATGCTCCAGACGTGGCAGGAGCTGGGGCGTCGTCACCAGGAGGTGACGCAGCTGCACTGCCAGACGTCGGAGCCGCACATCCTGGCGCGCATGAAGCACTACGAGAAGATGGAGGAGCGCGGACGCCAGACGCGCCGTCGCAACAGCGTGGCGGCGGTGGACCCGGTGCTCACCTCCGGCAAGTCGTCCAAGTCGCAGCACGGCGCCAACTGACGCACGCTCACAGGCTCATGCGCTCGCGGAAGCGTTGGGACTGACGGCGTGACATCTCCACCTCCGGGCCTCCGCGAAGGCGCGCCACCAGCGTGCCGCCGGGGCCCGGCTCCAGGGTGTCGACGAAGTCCAGGTTGATGAGGTGCTGTCGACTCGCGCGGAAGAAGCGCGCGGGGTCCAGCTTCTCCTCCAGGTAGCTCAACGAGCGCAAGAGCAGCGGCTGATGTCCCGCCAGGTGCAGCCGTGAGTAGTTGCCCTCGGACGTGATGAGCGGGACCTGCGAGAGCTGCACGAGCCAGCAGCGCTCGCCCTCCTTCACGAACACGCGCTCCAGCGGCGCTCCCGGGGCCCGCGTCGGCTCGGACGCGCGCTCCGTCTGTCGGCTGCGCTGCCGGACCCGCTCCAGCGCCTCGGTGAGTCGCTCCGCTTCGATGGGCTTGAGCAGGTAGTCGAGCGCGTTGACGGAGAAGGCGCGCACGGCGTGCGCATCGAACGCGGTGGTGAAGATGACGTCGGGAGGTTCGTCGAGCCGGGCGAGCACGTCGAAGCCGCTGCCTCCCGGCATCTGGATGTCGAGCAGGAGCAGGTCTGGCTCCAGCGACTCCACCTGACGACAGGCGTCGTCCACGTGGGTGGCCTCGCCCACGACTTCGACGTCGGGGAATGCGGCGAGCAGTCGGCGCAGCTCCGCGCGGGCCAGGCGTTCATCGTCGACGATGAGGACTCTCATGAGGGCAGGGGGATGCGGACGCGCGCGGTGGTGAGGGCGGAGCCGGTCTGGTCGAGCTGGAGCGACGCGGTGGTGCCGCACAGCAGCCGCAGCCGCTCGCTCGCGTTGTGGAGTCCCACGCCGCCGGAGTGGGGCGCGGGAGGTGTGCCGACGGGCGCGGGGGTGTTGGCCACCTCGAGGAGGAGTGAGCCCTCGCGCACGTGGGCCTGCACCGTCACCGCGCCGCCCTCGGGCGAAGGGGCGATGCCGTGCTTGATGGCGTTCTCCACCAGCGTCTGCACCAGCATCGCGGGCACGGGCACGGCGAGCGCCTCGGGTGACACGTCCTCGCGCACGCGGAGCCGCTCCTCCAGGCGGATGGCCTCCAGGCTCAGGTAGTCACGCACCACCTGGAGCTCCCGCCCGAGCGGCACCGTCTCCGCGTCCTTCGAGGCGAGCGCGTAGCGCAAGAGCGAGGACAGGTGGGTCACCGCCTGCTGGGCTCGGGCGGGGTCCTCGACGATGAGGGCCCGGACGCTGTTGAGACAGTTGAAGAGGAAGTGCGGTTGGAGCTGGGCCTTGAGGAAGCGCAGCTCCGAGGTCTGCGAGGCGATTTGTTGCTGCAGGCGCTCGTGCTCGGCGGTACGCGCGCGCTCGATGAAGTGGACCGCGAAGTACGTCAGGAGCCACATCATCATGACCACGGACCAGAAGGCGCCGCCGAAGATGATGTTGGTGAGAGAGAAGTCCTCGAACCCCTGGATGCGGAGCACGAAGCGGGACAGGACGTGGGCCACCACGGACTGGGTGGCCCCCATCGCCAGACAGACGAGCAGCACGCGCGGCGCGAGGCGGGACAGGGACAGCCGGGCCCACTCCCGGAAGCCGAGTCGGACCCGGGCGACGTGGGTGATGAGCACGCCCGAGAGGCTCATCGCGACGAGCCAGAGCATCCTGCGCGCGAACTGCTCGTCGGGCCGCTGCATCATCACGACGGACAGCACGGACAGCACGGCATTGATGAGGGCGTACAGGCCCCAGCCGCCCGCCTGGCAGGCGGCGTAGACCCGGGCGCGTCGGGATGACATGCGTGCTCCTGCCGTCATGAAGACCTCGAGTCCATCATGCTTCAGCGGTGGGACTCCACGCGCGTCAGCGGGCGTGCTCGTTCAGGAAGCCGTCGAGCGTGGTGAAGAAGCCCTCGGGGTCATCCCACATGATGAAGTGCCGGGCCGTGTCGTGCATGACGACACGCGCGGTGGAGAGGCCCTGGTACTGGCCGCGATAGAGCGCCTCGATGTTCTCGCGAGGGACGCTGCCCTTGAGCGCGGCCCACGAGCCGAACACGAAGGTGGGCGCGGTGATGCGCGGCAGCTCCGGGCGAAGGTCGGTGGTGGACATCTCGTACATGGCCTGCGCGATGGTCTCCGCGTCGGAGTCGACGCCCCAGCGGACGCCGACCTCGCGCCGGGCCTCGTCGGTGGCGTAGATGCGCATCGCCTGTTGCGAGGCCTGGGTGCGCTGCTCCAGCGTCTGCTGGCGCACGTGGGCGCGGCCCTGCTCGGCGAACGGTCGTGCGGTCTCGACGGTGGCGCCGGGGTACATGAGGGCGGGCAGGAAGGGCACGCTGTCCACGATGAAGAGTCCGCCCACCAGGTCGGGCGCCTCGGCGGCCAGCGAGAGCGCCAGCACGCCGCCCAGGCTGTGTCCGACGATGATGGGCTTCTCGAGCTTGTGCTCACGGATGTACGCGATGAGCGCCGTGCGCATGGTGGCGAAGAAGGGCGCGGGGACGGCGGGCTGCCCCGCGAAGCCGGCGAGCGTGAAGACGTGGCTGTCGTAGCCACCCTTCAGGTGGGCCACCGTCTCGTCCCACACCGCGCCGGACGAGGCGAGGCCGGGGATGAACAGGACGGGGCGTCCCTTGCCGGAGCGCTTCACCTGGAAGGCGGCCGGGGCGGTGGGGG
>NZ_SRLW01000289.1:0-12406 GCF_006518215.1 Myxococcus sp. AB025B | reverse complement strand
GTGCTGGGCGGGGCCGGGGCCCTCTGGTGGAAGCCGGGCACAAAGCCGCCACCATCGGTGCAGGACGCGACCTTCATGGCGCAGGTCGAGGAGGCGAGGAGGACGGGCGGCAACACGTTCTTCCCCATGGTGATGGGCACGCCGCGCGAGCTGAGAATCGAGGGACTCTCACGCATCGCCATCGGTCGCACGGACCTGGTCGACATCAAGTCGGAGCCCGGCGTGTTGCTGCTCACACCGCTCGATGTCGGCGCGGGCCAACTGCTGGTGTGGACCCGCGACGGAGAGCGAAAGCTCTACACCGTGTCTATCACCCGCGACTGATGAAGTACGGGCCAT
The DNA here is from genome assembly GCF_006518215.1 of Myxococcus sp. AB025B. Classification (NCBI taxonomy): domain Bacteria; kingdom Pseudomonadati; phylum Myxococcota; class Myxococcia; order Myxococcales; family Myxococcaceae; genus Myxococcus; species Myxococcus sp. AB025B. The sequence goes on along the minus strand of NZ_SRLW01000289.1, from coordinate 12,067 downwards.
CAATGCTCCCGCCCTGTCATGGGAATTATGAGTCAGACTTGGTCTTGGCTAAGGGAGGAAGCTTTGCGCGAACTCGACGAAGCGTGTCTTGTTCAAGCTGCGATAGGTTCTTGGGTGGACGATCAACTAATTCACGAAATCGTTGAATCGTACGAGGGTGATAGTTTGCAATCTGTCCAGACTTACCTCGTCGAACAACTACGGCGCATTCTTCATCCTCATTCAGCTTAAAGCCCCGAACAAGGATAGATACTTCTGGTCCTTTTAATCCAAGTGCTTCCGCAAGAGCCGCTTGGCTCAACGTAAAGCCTGCGCCAATAGGGTCAGCGACGATCAGTGCATGTGCAATGTCTGCATGCTCTTTCCCGTCTGCTATGCCGATAGCTGCAGGCAGAGTATGCCGCAAATCAGGCTTGATTGCCTCTATGAGTACACTCAAAGTCGCCTGCATTCTTGAGATTGCTGAGGCTTGGTGCTGCATGGCCTGCACCATCGCTACGAAGTTCTCTTTATACTGCTCAGCAACCTCGGCTTGGATATCGCGGAGGACGGTCTTAACCTCCGTTGATAATTTTAGTCCCGAGAGTTTTGTACTTCCGTGTTGATCCGATTCATCCATGACGGATTTGAGCTGATTCTATTGTGTCGCTTATATCGGAAACTTGTTTCTCTAGCTGTTCAAGCTTGGCAAGTAAGTCCGCTACCCTTCGAACACGAGGCAGGGATGGCGCATAGGATGGGGCTCGCTCTTCCGTTTTAATGAGCAAAACTTCATACGCAGCACCCACGAGCCGGGTTGTTGGGCGCACACCTGTCGTGCTGGAAACGCACGTCTCCGTGGGCCTGACTGCAGCCTCGCTGCGAGGTTCATCAGAGGCGAGTGTTGCACTCGGGAGTGGGCCAAGGCTGGACCAAAGACGAACGAGTTCGTCTCGACGCTTACTGTCCTTCTTCAAGTAAGAACTCATCGTTGTCCTCCTTCAATTGATGAAACCCGTTTCCTTCGAAAACCCACGAGTCCAACTCGCGTGGAGCTATCCAGTTCTTGACAACCCTCTTTACACCACCGATGGCCCCATAAAAGTGCTCCAATTCGGAGCCAGCCGCAAGGAGCACACCCGAGCAACCGAGTTCGGTAGCCCGTAGAGCACACATCGTCACTAAAAGGTGTCCTACCCCGGCAGTTCGATGGTTAGGAGAGACCTCCAACTTGCTAAGTACATAGAATTTCTGGCCTTCTACTTCGCAAGTCGGATTATTTGAAGACCAAATACCAAGATTCTCCTTATTGCCGGACTCCACGACGAAGAATTCCTTGGCCCTCTTGCAAATATCATTCCAGCGCCACTGGGCGGAGAGATCGGTTTTCAGCCGAAGCTTGGGCCAGGCATCGTCGATTTGACGGATCCTCTCGGAGTGCGGCCACACCACCTGGCACTCCAGTCCTGATGGTGGGAGGCGCCAGCGCTTCTTCCTCAGCACGGTGGTGGGAGACGCCCTTCTCATTCAAGACGCCTTAGAGCATAAAGGCCAAGCGAGTTGAAGAGCGTAAGCCCGGGCGTCTAGTAGGCAGCTTCACCTACAGCAAGCTATGTATCTGGTTGCTCGGTGCTCGTGTTACGCGTCAGAGCCTGATTGTCCCTTGGTCTGGGGAATGACTCATTGGAGGCAATGACGGAGCAGGGTAGGGGCCCTAGTTCGTTCCACATGCGAACAAGCTCTTCTCTTCGTTTACCATCTTTTTTTAGGTAGGGACTCATCGAATGTCTCCCTGGGTCTGAATACAGAAGATCTATAGTTACCTGCGAGGTACAGGGCGGATTGTGCGGCCATGACAGAAGAAGCTCCGAGCTTCTGATGTACCAAATAGGGCTGACATTTTGGTGCATCAACGAGGGCTCTGCCATCTACCCCAGCCTACATAGCTAGGCTCATCTATGTGCTAGGGGGGCAGGCGAGTAAACTAGCGGCGTGAAAGACAGGCCCTCTAGGCTGAATCTAACCTGCACTCCGCTCGTCACCCGCGACTGAAGCACGGTGTCACTCAGCGCGCGCCGCGAGGGGCCTGCCTCGCCTGCCGCGGCGTCTCCTGCCCGAGCAGCCGGTACGCGGCCTGACGATGTTGCTGGAGCTGGGGCAGCAGGTTGTCGAGCAGCGCCTTCAGCGACGTGTTGCTCGCGAACTGCTGCTGCGCGGCCATCACCTTGGCGATGTCCATGTCGTGGTCCCCGACCATGTCGGCCAGGTACGCGCGGTCGAACGGGGTGCCCTGGAGCGCCTCCAGCTTCTTCATCGTCGCGTGCTCGGCCTCCTGCATCGCCTGGGCGAGCGTGGAGTCCGCCTTGGGCTCCTCGAGCGTGAGGTTCTTCGACTTCGCATACGCCAGCAGGTTCTCGTCCGCCTGGCCGTGCTCGCGCTCCATGCGCGCGCCGAAGTCCTTCACCGCCTGGGACTCGCCGTTCTTCTGGGCGAGCCGTCCCATCTGGACCTCCATCTGGTTCGCGTGGTGCAACTCCGCCAGGAACGCCTTCTCCTCGGTGGGCACGGGCAACAGGCCCCGCTGCATCCACTTCGCCGCCTGGGCGTCGCCCTGCCCCGAGCCGCCCGTGCCGGGCTGTTCATCCCCCAGCTTCTGGAGGTCCTCACCGTGGTCGATGGCCTCCGATTCGCCCATGCGAATCATTCCCTGACTGTCACCGGTGCCATTCTGGGTGGCGACATCGTCATCCTGTGCGCCCGCGGCGCCGCCCAGCACCAGCGAGCCGACCAGCATCCAACCGCTCCATCGCTTCATCGCCTGCCTCCGAGAAGTGCGAAACCGAACCTCTCGAAGGTGGCGACGGCGAAGCAGGCGCGGCCAGGGCACGACGGCCGGACGGACGAAGGCTGGGGTCAGGGCTCGGCGAGCAGGAACAGGGCGTGCGCGCTGGCGATGGGGCGGGTGCGGTCGTCCTGCCAGGCGTCGACGCGCACGTTGGCCACGCGGCGGCCCTGCCGGGTGATGATGGCGCGCGCGAACGTGTCCTGCGGCTTGCCCGAGCGCAGGAAGTCCACCGTGAGCGAGATGACCTTGGGCACGCGCGGCGTCTCCGTCTTCAGGAGCAACTCGAAGATGGAGGCGGACTCGAGCAGCGCGCCCAGGGTGCCGCCGTGCAGCGCGGGCAGGAAGCTGTTGCCGATGAGCATGGGCTGGTAGCGCATGCGGCACATCATCTCGCCGGCCAGGTTCTCCACGCCGATGCCCATGAAGCGCGTGTAGGGGATGGCGTCGGTGAGGCGGCTGTACTCGCGCGTCTTGCGCACCTCGAGGACCAGCTCGGCGATGGCGGAGGAGGGCTTGGTGTCATTCATGGAAGTCATTCCTCCGTCAGCATGAAGGTGCCCTGCGCGGAGGCCACCGGGTGGTTCTTGTCGCCCTGATGCACCAGCGCTCGGACGAAGGCGACCTGGCGCGTGGTGCGGTAGCACTCGGCCACGGCGGTGAGGCTGACGCCGGGACGCGCGGGGCGCAGGTAGTCGATGCGCAGGTCCAGCGTCACCATGGGGGTCAGGCGTCCCAGCCGGAGCATGACGGCGGTGCCGCACGTCGCGTCGATGAGCGTCGTCACCGGGCCTCCGGCGATGACGCCCGTCTCCGGGTTTCCGACGAGGAAGTCCGCGTAGGGCAGCTCGACGGTGGCCTCGGTGGGGGCCACGTCCACGAGCTTCAGACCCAGCGCGTGGTTGTGGGGAACGATGTCCGAGTAGAACAGGGAGCAGCGCTCCATCCGCCCGGCCTTGTCTTCGGGAAGCTTGAAGTCGTCCGACATGAGGATGCGGATAACAGAAACGTCCCGGGATGGCGCGTGACGAATCGCGTCGAGCCCTCCGCGGCCGCTCAGGAAGAGGCCCGGCTGTCCCCCTGTTCACGTCGCGCCGGGCGTGTCCCCGGGGAGCCGGATAGTGTGGCGCCCCGCAAGGCCGTGTCTCGCACAGTCCCCCCACACGAGGACCTCTGGTGAAACGACTGACCTCCGCTCTCTGCGCCCTGCTGCTCGTCCCGGGCGCGCTCGTCGCCGCGCAGCCCGCGCAGACGCCTCCCGCCGCCCGGCAGGACCCCACGCCCCCCATCCCGGTGAAGAAGGATGACGCCGCCCGTGAGGCCGGCCGCGCCGTGGAGGTGGACCCCAACGCCCCGTCCGACACCGAGTCCCCCAAGGCCGACAAGGACAAGGACAAGGACAAGGACAAGGACGCGTGGAAGGTGGACGCTCCCGGGTTCCCGGCGAAGCAGGTGTCCATCGACGTCTCCGAGGGGACGTGGATGAACGTGGACGTGAGCCCCAGCGGGGACGAGCTCGTCTTCGACTTGCTGGGCGACATCTACGTGCTGCCGCTGGCGGGAGGCGAGGCGAGAGCGCTGACCTCGGGCGTGTCCTGGGACATGCAGCCGCGCTTCAGCCCGGATGGGAAGTCCATCGCCTTCACGAGTGACAGGGGCGGGGGCGACAACATCTGGGTGATGAAGCGGGATGGCTCGGACGTGAAGGCGGTGACGCAGGAGAAGTTCCGCCTGCTCAACAGCCCCGCGTGGAGCCCGGATGGACAGTTCATCGTCGCGCGCAAGCACTTCACGGCGCGCCGCTCGCTGGGCGCGGGCGAGGTGTGGATGTATCACCGCTCCGGCGGCGAGGGCGTGCAGCTCACCGAGCGCGCCAACGAGCAGAAGGATTTGGGCGAGCCGGCGTTCTCCCCGGATGGCCGCTACGTCTACTTCAGCCAGGACGTCACGCCGGGCCGGACGTTCGAATACAACAAGGACCCCAACGGGGAGATCTACGCCATCCAGCGGCTGGATGTGGAGACGAAGGAGATCGACCCCTTCGTCACCGGGCCGGGAGGCTCCATCCGTCCGACGCCGTCTCGCGACGGCAAGCAGCTGGCGTTCATCCGCCGGGTGAGGACGAAGACGGTGCTCTACGTCACGGACGTGGCGTCGGGGGCGGAGCGCCCGCTGTACGACGGGCTCGACCGGGACATGCAGGAGACGTGGGCCATCCACGGCGTGTACCCGACGCTGGCGTGGACGCGCGACGACAAGGCGATTGTCTTCTGGGCGGGCGGCAAGCTGCAGCGCATCGACGTGGCGACGAAGCAGGTGACGCCCATCCCGTTCCGGGTGAAGGGCACGCGCACGATTTTCGAGGCGGTGCGCTCGCCGCGGGCGGTGGCGCCGGAGCGCTTCAACACGAAGATGCTGCGCTGGGTGCAGGTGTCTCCGAAGGGGGACCGGGTGGTGTTCCAGTCGCTGGGCAAGCTCTACGTGAAGGAGCTGCCGGGGGGCACGCCGAAGCGGCTGACGAAGCAGGAGGACCACCTGGAGTTCTACCCGTCGTTCTCCCGGGACGGGCGCTCCATCGTCTACACGACGTGGGACGACGAGAAGCTGGGCGCCATCCGCGTGGTATCGGCCACGGGCGGTGAGGGCAAGGTGGTGTCGACGCGGCCGGGCTACTACGTGGAGCCGGCGCTGAGCCCGGATGGCAAGTCGCTGGTGTATCGCGCGTCGGGGGATGGCTACCTGATGCCGGGGCAGTGGAGCCGGGAGACGGGCCTGTTCGTGCAGCCGGTGGCGGGAGGCACGCCGCGCAGGCTGGCGCGGGATGGAGAGCAGCCGCACTTCGGTGTGCGCTCGGACCGCGTGTACTTCCTGCATGAGGAGTCGAAGGAGAAGGAGGACGTGCGCTCGTTGAAGAGCGTGGGGCTGGATGGGAGCCAGGAGCGCACGCACGTGACGAGCGCGGAGGCGACGGAGCTGAAGGTGTCTCCGGACGAGCGGTGGGTGGCGTTCCGGGAGAACTTCAACGCGTTCATCACGCCGTTCCCCAAGGGGGCGAAGGCGGCGGTGGTGGGGCCGGACGCGAAGGCGTTGCCGGTGGCGAAGGTGAGCCGCGACGCGGGTGAGTATCTGCACTGGGCGGGCAACAGCCAGGGGCTGCACTGGGCGCTGGGGCCGGAGCTGTTCACGCGGGAGCTGAAGCAGGCGTTCACCTTCGTGGACGGGGCGCCGGAGAAGCTGCCGCCGGTGCCGGAGAAGGGCGTGGACCTGTCGTTCCTGGTGAAGGCGGACGTGCCGGAGGGGACGCTGGCGCTGGTGGGTGGGCGCGTCATCACGATGAAGGGTGACGAGGTGCTCGAGCAGGGCGTGGTGGTGGTGAAGGGCAACCGCATCGTCGCGGTGGGGCCGGTGGGCAAGGTGCAGGTGCCGGCGGGGGCCAAGGTGGTCGACGTGAAGGGCAAGACGTTGATGCCGGGCCTGGTGGACGTGCACTGGCATGGGGCCATGGGGGTGGATGGGCTGATGCCGGAGCAGAGCTGGGTGCAGGCGTCGTCGCTGGCGTACGGGGTGACGACGCTGCATGACCCGTCGAACTCGTCGGAGGAGGTGTTCGCGGCGAGTGAGCTGGGGAGGGCGGGGGCGTTGGTGTCGCCGCGCATCTTCTCGACGGGGACCATCCTGTATGGCGCGGCCGGGGTGGGGTATCGCGCGCCGATTGAGACGCTGGACGATGCGCGCTCGCACCTGCGGCGGATGAAGGCGATGGGGGCCTTCAGCGTGAAGAGCTACAACCAGCCGAGGCGGGACCAGCGGCAGAAGGTGCTCCAGGCGGCGCGGGAGCTGGAGATGCTGGTGGTGCCCGAGGGTGGCTCGTTGTTGCAGCACAACCTGACGATGGTGGTGGATGGGCACACGGGTGTGGAGCACGCGATTCCGGTGGCGCGCATCTACGCGGACGTGAAGCAGCTGTGGGGGAAGAGTGGGACGGGCTACACGCCGACGTTGGGGGTGGCGTATGGCGGCAACTGGGGTGAGAACTACTGGTATCAGAAGACGAACGTCTGGGAGGACGAGCGGCTGTTGTCCTTCGTGCCGCGGCGGGTGGTGGATTCACGCAGCCGTCGGCGGACGATGGTGCCGGACGACGAGATGAACCATTTCGACGCGGCGCGGACGGCGCGGGAGCTGAACGAGGCGGGGGTGAACGTGCAGCTCGGCGCGCATGGACAGCGCGAGGGGTTGGCGGCGCACTGGGAGCTGTCGATGTTTGGCCAGGGAGGGATGAAGCCGTTGCAGGCGCTGCGCGCGGGGACGCTCGGTGGGGCGCGTTATCTGGGCATGGATGGGGAGATTGGCTCGCTGGAGGAGGGGAAGCTGGCGGACCTCATCGTGTTGGACAGGAACCCGCTGGAGGACCTGATGAACAGCCGCTCGGTGCGCTACACGATGGTGAACGGGCGGCTGTACGACGCGGCCACGCTGAACGAAGTGGGCACGCGGCAGCGCCAGCGCGCGAAGTTCTTCTTCGAGAAGGACGGCAACGAGGGCTGGAGCCCCAAGGCCAGCGCGCATACGCACACGCACTCGTGTGACTGAGTGAGGCGTGGCGGGCATCGGACCTTGGAGGTCGATGCCCGCCACGTACAGACATTGCAATTCGTGGAGGGCTCCCTCAGGCTTGGCGAGCCATGAGACTTCTGTGCTTCTCGTTGCTGGCGCTGGTGTCCAGCTGCGCACGCCACCCGGGGACACGCACGGCCCTGCCCCAAGAGGACCTGTCTGTCTCCTTCCCGGATGCGTTGGATGTGCCGGAGCAGTATTCGGCGGTGGACGGCGAGACGCTGCGAGCCTTGTCAATTGCCGCCAACGACTTCCTACCGGTAGAGGCGCGTGAGCGCTCGTGTTGGAACCGGCAGGAGTCCTATCGCTATCGCGTGCTCAAGCAGGGGGAGCTGTTCTTCGTGGGCATCTCCGCGAACCCCGAGGCCTGCAAGCTGGAGCCACGGATGCTGGATGGTGGGGTGCGGTACGCCATCGACAGGGAGGGGCGGGTTCTGCGACGTCACTTCGAGGGTGAGCCCGACGCGCCATCGGCTCCCTCGCTTCCTCCGGAGGCGGGGAGCCCCGTGTCACTGCCCGATGCGGACATCCCTGTCGGGGATACGACCTGGGGCACGCCCATGGAGTCGGTACCGTCCTCGTGGCGAGACGGAGGCACCGCGCCTTCCTCTTCCGCGGATGGCGGCACGCCACGGTGAATCCCGGTGCGGGAGCTGCGTGGACCCGCACCGGGGATTCATCCTCGAGGGTGAACGGCTGGAGCCAGGTCAACAGGGTTCGGGACCAGGGCTCACTGTGAAGCCCCTCCGCTGACTGGGACGCTCTCCGTCGCAACACAGGAGGCGTCACCATGATGAGTTTGATGAAGCGGTTGGCTGGAATGTTCGTGCTGATGATGGCCGTGGGCTGCGGACCCATGGACCCTGTCGAGGAGACGGCGGCTCCCGAGCCGTCACCTCCCGCCGAGGCCCCGACTGTCGAGGCCTCCGGGCTCCCGGAGTTCGTCGCGTGCCTGAGTCCGGCGACGGAGGAGGCTCGCGCGTGCATCGTGACCTGCGTGGAGTTCTCTCCCGTGTTGAGTCTCGTCCCCTGTCTGGGGAGCTGTGGGCTGCAGCTCACCTCCATCACGGCGTGTCTGCCGGCGCTGGCCCTCTAGCGCACGACTTCTCGCGCGCCTGACCCACGACGGGCTCCGGAGTGCACCCCCGGAGCCCGTCCCTCACGTCAGGGGATGAGCGTCAGCACCAGCGTCTGCGTGCTGGTGTACTGGGCGAGCCCCTCCGGAGAAGCGCAGGCGTTCTCCAGGTCCGCGACCACGAACACCAGCGTCCGCACCGCCGTGGCCCCCGCGTACTTGCCGGACACCACGGTGCCGATCTGCTGCGTGGTCCGCGTCGTGGTGCCACCTTGAACGACGACCTGGGTGAGTGACAGCTGCGACGTCTCGCCCGTGTTCCACGTCACCGTCACCGAGCCTCCACTGATGCCGAGCAGCGAGTCGCAGGTGTAGTTTCGGGGTTGAAGGTGGAACCACGGTAGCGACGGCCGGTGCCGCGCCGCCGCCCCATGCGTCGACCGTGATGGCTGTCGAGCAATGGACGTGTACCCAGGTCCAACGGGTGATGCGCCCCCCGCTCCGGTGCGGGCTCGCCGTGCGGGCCCAACTCGAGCCACATCGCCGAGTCCTGCGCTGAGCTGCCCTCTAAAGGCCGTCTGGAGACGCTGCTCCCAGACCTGTATGTTCGAGCCACGCCCGAATCGTTTCCAGCGCTTCATCGAGCGTCTTCCTCGAGCCCCAGAACATCCGACCGATGGCCTCGTGTGCTGCTCGGATGTCGTCCGTCCTCTTACAGGGAGGCAGCTGAAGAGCAGGCGCATCGGGTCGTGGCGGCTCGATGATTTGCTTCTGTGCCACCATCTCCGACGCGAGCGCGTGCACGCTGGGATAGTCAGGAAGCATCGGCAGCCGTGACTCCGCTTCAATGATTCGTGCGGCGTCTTCGTAATGCCTGACGAAGGATGCTGGCTCTTTCTCGTCGTGAAGAGCCCTCCGCTGAAGTGCGTCGAGTTTTTCGAGCAGTGTGACGAGCGGGTGTACGCAGCGCACAGCCTTCGGCCGATTGTCGTCGTAGTCCCCGAGTTGGCCTCTTGCTTCGAGCGCTTCATGCACGAAGGACGTCATGTCCCGATGCACGAAGGGGGTGACCCGAGCGCTGCTGAACCAGACCTGGAATCCCGTCGCATGGAGAGCCCACAGCGTGTGGGTGACCCAATAATCCTTCTCGACCAGCGCGACCGAGAGGCCTCGGTCTTTCGCGACGATTCGGAGCAGGTCGTCGAAATCGGAGTCGTCGTGAATGAAGTTCAAACGAAGTCAGCTCGGAGCGCCGTGTTGATCAGGTCTCGCGTCGGTCTTGTTCCGTAGCGCCGGGCCATGGTGCTCAGCAGCTCGCGGTCGAAGTCGCCGCGCGAAAGCGCATGCGTCAGCGCCTCGGCCATCTTCGCACGCGAGGCGCCAGCCTGCTCCGCGTTCTCGAAGAGGTCCACCACGAACCACTCCTTGGGCGCCGGCTGGGGGAAGGCAATGCGCCGCAATTCGAAGCGGCGAAGACCGAACTCGACGCGCCCGGAGCGCTTCGTGTTGTAGACGAGCGGCACCGCGAACACGGCTGTCGCTCCCAGCCCCAGTGCGTTCCAACGCTCGGGACCGGTGAACACGAAGGGGCTGTCCTTGAGGAACGCCCGCATGAGCGCATCATCGGTAGGTGGCACCACACCGAACTTGCCGCGCTTGGGGACGGCGAACAGACCATGCGCGACCGGGACCAAGACCCCCTTGTCGACCAGCGCCTTCGCATACCTGGGAGGGTTGGAGGTCCAAGGCTCGAATTCCTGGGTACGGTAGACCCGACCTTCTTCGAGCTGTGGGAGGACCATGGTCGCCATTGTACTTTTTCTCCGGAGAAAAAGTACAAATGGCAGCTCAGGCCCGCAAGGCCTCGTTCTAAGTCGCTGGAATCCTTGAAACAGGGTTCCAGCGCAGGGTGGGATGGCTGAAGCGGAGGTTCACTCGCCGCCTGCCTGCTCCTCTGCTGGGGTGGGGCAAGTCACGGATCTTCAGCGAGGCCCGAACTTCACGGCCCCGGCTTGGACACCGCCGCCCCGCACTTCGCCTCGTAGCGCTGGAGCCGCTCGCGCAAGTCCTTGCGGAACTCGGCCGAGTACGCCTCGTGCAGCATGTCCACCGCGCGGCGCTGGAAGCCGACGGCCTCCGCGCACCGGTCCAACTGGAAGAACAGCGCGGCCTGGACCGCGAGCCCGAACGGATTGCCCGGGGAGAGCTCCACCGCGCGCTTCGCCGAGGGCAGCCCCTTCTGCGGCTGGAGCGTCATCATGTAGTGCTGGGCCAGGCTGGTGAGCATGCGCACGTCGTGCGGCAGCAGCCGCGCGGCCGACTCGCGCGCCTGCTCCAGCGCCTGGGGCTCGTCCTGGTCGCTCAGCATCTCCGCCAACAGGTCCCACCCGCGTCCGTCCTCCGGGTGCGCCTTCACCAGCTCCCGAGCCCGCGCCAGGTGCTCCTGGCGGTTCGAGGACAGCTGCGTGGCGAGCACTGCGGCGCTCACGTTGGTCGGGTCCTCCGTCAGGGCCTGTGCCAGCTCGGCGCCGGCCTTCTCCTGCCGCTGCGCCTGCGTCAGCTCGCCCGGGGCGCGCAGGAACATGAGCCCGCGGTTGGCGTGCACCTCGGCGCTGCCCAGCTCCCGCACCTCCACCGGTCAAGTCCCGAATCGTGTGTAGTTGGTTCGGAGGGGGTTCGGGGGAGGAATGCTCCTTGGCGGGGTCATGCAGCGGTGTCTGAGTTTGACTTCAGCAGGGACATATCGAGGTAGCGGCGGTCGTCCCAGACGCCGGTAACTTCCAGGGCGACAGCGGTGATGAGGCGCAGGGCGCTGGCGCGGTCAGGGAAGGCACCGACACCCCGGATGCGGCGCTTCACCTCGCCATGGAGGCGCTCCAGGCCGTTGGTGCTGCGCAGACGCTTCCAGTGGGCCTTGGGGAAGGCGAAGAAGCAGGTGGCGGCGGCGAAGCCCTGGCGCAGGCACTCCATGGCCTCGGGCACCTGGCGCCCCAGGCCCTCCTGGAGGGCCTCCATTCGCTTCCTGGCCTCCTGGAGGGTGGGCGCCTCGAAGATGGCCGACGTCTCTTTGCCCAGCCTCCCGCGCAGCCTCCAGGGGGCCTTGGCGAGCACGTTGCGGGTGAGGTGCACCGTGCAGCGCTGCAACTGCGCCTCGGGCAGGGCCTGTCGGGCCGCCGCGGCCAGGCCCGCGTGCCCGTCGGCGATGACGAGCCTTACGCCCGTCAGCCCCCGCTCCAGCAGTTGGCGCAGCAGCTCCAGCCACGACTCCTGCGACTCGCTGCCGCCCAGAGTCACGGCCAACAGGTGCCGGTGCCCATCCTCTCCCACGCCGTAGGCCACCAGGGCGGAGACGTTCTGCACCGTGCGCGCCCACCGTGCGTCCAGGAAGGTGGCGTCCAGGTAGAGGTAGGGGAAGGCCTGGGTGAGCGGCTGGGTGCGCAAGCCCTCCACCTTCTCTTCGAGGGACTTCGTCACCCGGCTCACCGTCGAGCGCGAGACGTCCTCGCCCATCAGCGCCCTCGTCACCTTGCCCATCTTCCGCGTGGAGACGCCCT
>NZ_SRLW01000288.1:0-12417 GCF_006518215.1 Myxococcus sp. AB025B | reverse complement strand
GCCCCGGCCCGCCCCCACGGCGCGTCCGCGTCCTGCGGTGCCCACGGCGGCGAAGCCCGCGCCGGCCGCGCCCGAGGAGGATGACGAGGAGGTCATCGTCGGCGAGGAGCTTCCTCCGGGTGAGACGACGCAGCGCACGTCGCTGGCGGAGTTGATCCGCACGCGGGAGGAGCAGCGCAAGCAGAAGCGCGAGCAGTCCGCGGCGAAGCCCAAGCCCGCCTCGGGCGGCGGCGTGCTCGATGACCTGGACTATCTGTTCGGCCAGGCGCGCGAGGACCCGGACCGCGTCGAGGAGCTGGAGCGGAAGTTCTGGGCGCTGATGCGCATCATGGCGCGCAAGGGCCTGCTCACGAACGAGGAGTTCAGCCGCGAGCTGGACGACGAGGACAAGCCCCAGGAGGGCTGAGCCTCGTCGTCGTTCCGGGTGCTGGCACGGGTGTCGCGACAGCGCTCATCCGCGCCTCGAGGGGCCGCCCTCGCGACGCCGACCTCCCGCATCGAGGGCGACGTGCGTGTCGGGGAGCGCGGCGGGCTCGAAACGACCGCGGTATCACGTGAGCCTCGAAGCGCGGCGCCACGGCCGGTCCTCCCTCGACTCCCTGCGGGATTGGCGACGTGTCTTTCGCGGGCATGCGTGGCGCGGCGGGCTCGGTCGTCCGCCGGCTGTCCGGGGCGCCCGCGACACATGTGTCACCCCGGCTGAAACCGACTTCGGGCCCCGCGCGTAAGGGAACAGAACCCCCGCGCGTCGCGGCGTCACCGGAAGAGGTCTGCGCCATGTCGTCCACCTTCGTCGTCACCTCGCGTCGCGCTTCAGCGAGCGCCTCGCGGAGCCTGTGGTTATGCATGGCGTTCGCGGTGTTCGCGGCGTGCACCCAGGCGAGCGGCGCGGCCTCGGGAGGCGGCGCGCTCGAGTCGGGGACGCTCGCGGTGGCGAAGGACACCCGCCGCTACGAGAAGCCCTCGGACGCGGAGCTGCGCCGCACGCTCTCCCCTGTCGCGTACCAGGTGACGCAGGAGTCGGCGACCGAGCCACCGTTCCGCAACGCGTACTGGAACCACCACGAGGAGGGGCTCTACGTCGACGTCGTCACCGGGGAGCCGCTGTTCTCCTCGCGCGACAAGTTCGACTCGGGCACGGGCTGGCCCAGCTTCACCAAGCCCGTGGACACCGCCCGCGTCGTCGAGAAGCGCGACGAGAGCCTGGGCATGGTGCGCGTCGAGGTCCGCTCGAAGGCCGGCGACTCGCACCTGGGACACCTGTTCGATGACGGCCCGCGCCCCTCGGGACAGCGCTACTGCATCAACTCCGCGTCGCTGCGCTTCGTGTCGGTGAATGATTTGGAGAAGCAGGGGTACGGCGAGTGGCTCGCGCTGTTCGGCCGCAAGCCCACGAGCGCCGCGGCGCCGAAGGTCGACGTGGGCAAGGCGCTGGCCGCGTCCGGTGTCACCGAGACGGCGCTGCTCGCGGGTGGCTGCTTCTGGGGGATGGAGGACCTGCTGCGCAAGATTCCGGGCGTGCTCCAGACGGACGTCGGCTACACGGGGGGCTCGCTGGAGCGGCCCACGTATCAAGACGTGAGCACGGGCAGGACGGGACACGCCGAGTCGGTGCGAGTGGTGTTCGACCCCAAGGTGCTCAGCTACGAGACGCTCTTGGAGCAGTGGTTCTTCCGCATGCACGACCCGACGACGCTCAACCGCCAGGGCAATGACGTGGGCACGCAGTACCGCTCCGCCCTCTTCGTGCTCTCCGACAGGCAGTGGCAGGTGGCCGAGGCCGTGAAGGCCCGCGTCGACGCCTCCGGGAAGTGGAAGCGCCCCGTCGTCACGCAAATCGTCCGCGCCGGTGAGTTCACCCCCGCCGAGGCCTACCACCAGGACTACCTGGTGAAGAATCCAGGCGGATACACCTGCCATTACATGAGGGACTGAGAAACCCCGCGCCCTCGAGGCCGCTCGTACGCCCCAGAGCCAGGGAAAGCGTGAGAGCAGTTCGCGACTCAGGCTGGATGTTTCATGACCCGCCGAGCAGGCGAAGCGAGGTGGGTGCGAGTGCGGCTATGCTGGGTGGATGATCTGCCCAGTCTGCGCGCGACTTCGCGACGGGGCATCGGGGGAGTCATGCCAGGAATGTGGCAACGCCCTCGTGCCCGTCACCGAGCCGCACTTCGAGGCCCTCGTCAAGACGACGCTGTGGCGACACATCGCGTCCTGGCGCGACGGCGCGCTCATCGATGAGTCGACCGCGCTGCGGCTCGAAGGAACGCTGACGTCCGTCATCGCCGAGCCCGCGGTCGTCACCGCGCCGGAGGTCGTCCCCGTCGCGCCGCCGCTGGACCCCGCCGCGCGCGTGGAGGCCTGGGCGGACGGTGTCGCCGCGTCGGTGCGAGGCGCGGAGGGTTGGACGTGGGGATGGGCCGGAGCGCTCGCGCGCTCGTTGGACAACGCCGCGAAAGAAGAGCGTGAGCAGGCCGCTCGCCGCAAGCACGGGGACCGCGACGCGAGCGAGGACGACCTGGGCTCCGCGCTGGGCTCGGGACAGTCGCTCTTCGCGCGGGATGCCTCTGGAGCGCTGGGCGGCGGGCTGGAGGCGATGGTCGCGCTGGATGCGGAGCCCGCGAGCTCGGCCCGGCTCAATGATTTCATCTGGTGGTTCCTCGGCGCGGTGCTGGTGCTGGGCGGCTCGCTCATGGGCGTGCGCGAGGCCTGGCAGGCGCTGGGCGGCGTGCCCCGGCAGCTCCTCGTGACGGGCGCGCTGTGGGGCTACCACGCGGCCTTCATCGGGCTGGGGGTGTTCCTGTCACGCCGCTCGTTGCCCGTGGGCCGCGTGCTGTCGGGCATCGGGCTCGCGCTGCTGCCCGTGGCCTTCATCGCGATGTCCTCGCTCGTGGGCCTGTCGCTGACGGTGGGCATTCCGGTGGCGCTCGGAGTCACGGCCATTGGACTGGTGCCGCTGCGCTCCGCGGGCCGGTTGCTGTACGGGACGTCCGCGTCGGCGCTCGCGCTGGCCCTGTTCCCGTCGCTGCTCGCGGGACTGCCGTTGATGGGGCTCGACGATGCGCCGTGGGCGCGTGTGCTCTGCGCGTCGGTGGGTGTGGTGGCCCTGGGCGCCACGCTGTGGCGAGGGCGGGCCGCGAAGGACGCGAGCACGGTGCTGGTGTCCGCCTGCGCCGCGCTCTATGGCGCGCTCTGGTTGGCGGTGTTCGCCGTGGCGAGCGCGCCATCGGGCTTCGACGCGATGGAGCCGGGCGGCGCGTTGTTCGCGGGCATGACGCTCTGGACGCAGGGGCTCGCCACGGTGCTCGCGCTGGCCGCGACCACGGAGTTCGCGCGCGGGACGCATCCGCGACTGAGCGCGGTGGTCGAGACGGTGGCGCACGCGGTGCTGTCCGCCGGGGCGCTCGCGGGCGCGCTGGGTGCGTTCACCCTGGGCGCCGGGGATGACCTCCAGGTCGCCGCCGCATCGGCGCTCGCGCCCGTGGTGGCCGCCGGAGTCTTCTTCCTGCTCGAGTCGCGACGTCGGGCCCTGGTCCATCCGGCGGTCATGGCCACGCTGCTGTCGGGGGTGCTGGTGGCGCGCGTCGTGGCGCCCACGGATGCGGGCTGGTGGGTGTTCGGCGGCGCCGTGGCGGCGTCCGGGTTGATGTTCGCTTCACGCAGGTTCGCGGCGGCGATGCTGAGCATCAAGCTGCTGACGTGGAGCCTCGTCGCCACGGTGGCGTCGATGCCGCTGGTGGCGCGCTTCGAGGGTGAGAGCACGCCGTGGCCGCGCGTCCTGACGGGGCTGTGCATCGCCCTGGTCGCGCACGTCACGGGCGGCTGGCGCTGGCGCGCGCTGCATTACCTGGGAGGCATCGCCGCGCTCTTCGGCGCGCTGGCCTTCGTGGATGGAACCCCGGCGCTGACGGGAGAGTGGAGCCGACTGGCGGTCTTCGCGCTGCTGGCCACGCTTTACGGCGTCGTGGGGCACGTGCAGCTCGCGTGGGCGAAGCCGGCGGCTCCGCGCGACGCGTTGTTGCCGCTGGATGACCTCTCGATGGTGCTGGCCTCGGCGTGCGTGGTGCTGTCCGTCGCTGTCTCGCCGGTGGTCCCCGAGCTGCTCTCGGGACTGCCTGGTACGGCGTGGCTCGCGCTGCCCACGGCGTGGGCGTCCGCGGGGTTGCTCCTGCGAGCGCGGCGGGATGAGACCCGGCTGGTCACCATCCTGGCGGCGCTGGGTGTCTCGCTCGTCGTGTCGCAAGTGCTGGGGACCACGTGGGACTTCCAGTCGGCGCGGGCGGCGCTCGTCGCCGCGTCCGTGGCATTCGGCTTCGCCGTCTTCGCGGCCCTGCGTCCTCGCGAGCCCGTGGTGACCGACGGGACGCCGCCCGTGCGCGGCTTCTGGGGACGGAAGGCGTTCGACCTGGTCCCCCTCCCCCTGGGAGCGCGAGGGCTGTCGCTCTACACGGATGGCTTCGCCACGGTGGCGCTGGCCCAGGTCATCATCGCGACCCTCACGTTGACCCACTGGCTGACGCTGCCCTCCGACGCGGAGCGCGCGCTGTGCCTGCTCGCGGGAGGGATGCTCGCCGCGGTGGCGCTGCTGGCCTTCGTGTCGCGTGGGTTCGTGGACTGGCAGTTGCGTGGCACGGTGGTGGCGCTGGCGGCGATGGGTGGCTTCATCGCGCTGACGGCCATCATCAACCGCGCGGGTCGTCCGTTGCCTCCGGACATCGTGGCGATGCGCCATCCGCTCGTCGGAATCGCGCTGTGGGGTATTGCGCTTGCGACGCGGCGCTTCGGGCCGTGGGTGGCGGCGCGACTGGAGAAGCCCTCTCACGGGCCGCACTACCATCTGGTGCCACACGCGGGCGTGCTGGCGCTGGTGTTCGTCCTGATCAAGGGCGCGGTGCTCGTCGGGCTGCCGGACCCGTCTCGCGCGCTGGGCATCATCCCGCCGCTGATGGTGCTGGGCGCGGCGATGCTGATGTTGTTGCTCGCGCGCTCGTTCCGCTCGGTGCCGCTGGCGAACGTGGGGCTGTACCTGGGGATTCCAGGCGCGGCGCTCTGGGCGGCACGGCAGTCGCTGCTCGGGCCTTCTCTCGTGTCGCTGGCGCCACCCGATGGACAGTGGGTGCGAGCGGGCGCGGAGGGCTACCACTGGCTGCAGGAAGGCGCGTGGCTCGCGTCCGGGGATACGCTGTTCCTGCTGTGGCAGCGCGCGTTCGTGGGCATCGCCGCCGTGGGGCTCGTCTATGCCGCGGCCTCGATTCGTGGGCTGCCCGAGTCCTTCCGGCACCTGCTGCACCGTCGCGCGGTCACCACGGTGGTGCTCGTCAGTCTGGCGGCGCTCTTCCAGCCCGGGCTGATGGCGGCGGGGCTGGTCTTCGCCACGGGCGTGGTGCTGTTCGTCGGCGGGGCACGGACGAAGGGGCGCGGCGTCCTGGGAGCGAGCGTCCTCTTGTTGGTGCACGCGGCGGCGCATCGCGTGCCCATCCTCGAGGCGTGGCCGGGTCCGTTGCTGGCGCTGGTGGGGCTGCTGGTGATGACGGTGGGGCCGTGGGTGGTGGCGCGGCGCGGGTTGCCCGAGGGTCCGGCACGTATCCGGATTCAGCAGGCCATGGTGGTCTATCTGGTGGCCGGTGGGCTGTACGCGCTGGCGGTGAACGGTGACACGTCGCCGACGTTCGCGGCGCTCAACCTCCTGGGAGAGGTGCTCATCGGCCTGGGTGGGACGTGGATGGTGTCACCTGCCTTCGCGGTGACGCTGGCGCTGTCCTCGGCGGCGGTGATGGTGGCGGCGCTCCGCTGGAAGGGCGCGTTCGCGTCACTCGTCGCGGCGGTGGCGACGGGGATGATGGGGGCCACGGTGGTGGCCTCGGTGATGACGTTCTTCACCATCCGCGCGAGCCTGTCGGGCCCCTGGCTTCGTTATGACGACCTGTTCTCGGTGCATGGCGCGGCGCTCGCGCTCGCGGCCGCGGGAGCGGTGGCGGCGATGCAGGCGGCGCAGCGCTGGTCGCGGACTCGACGGGCTGACATCGCGGGCGGGATGACGTGGGGGCGCGACGGGTGGCTGGTGACGAGCGGGCTGATGCTCGCGCTCTTCGCCGTGGTGGGGCAGCCGTCCGACGAGGCGCTGCGGCTGGCCATCGCGGCCATCGGTCTGTCGGTGCTGGTGGCGCTGCACTGCGCCTGGGTGGAGCACACGGGGCGGCACGTTTACTTCGTGCAGCTCGCGGTGGTGGGCGTGTACGCGATGGTGCGGGCGCTGTACGCCTCCGGACTTCGGGCCGAGCACGACGCGCTCTTCGCGCTGGCGCTGGGCTTCGTGTTGGTGGGCGTGACGGTGATGGCGCGGCGCGCGGGGGTGAAGCCGGTGGAGGCGGCGACGCGCAGGTTCGCGGCATTGCTGCCTCTGGGTATGGCGATGGTGTTGCCGGGAGAGGCGACGCGGGAGGCGGCGCTGCTCGCGGGTGGCTCAGGTCTGCTGTACGCGGCGCTGGGCGCGGTGGAGCGCAGCCGGATGTTCGGCGCCTTCGCGGCGGCGGCGTGCAACCTGGCGCTGCTCATCGCGGCGCTGGCCTTCGGACTGGAGGGGCTGGAGATCTACCTGGCGCCGCTGGGGTTGTTGCTGCTGATGCTGGGGCAGCTCTTCACGGAGAGCCTGCCGCACGCGGCGCGCAACACGGTGCGCATTTTGGGCGGACTGCTCCTGTACGTGCCTGCCGCGTCGAAGCTGGCGATGAGCGTGGGCCAGTCGCCGGATGGGACGTATGCGCTTGTCTTCGGCGGTGTGTGCCTGTTGGGCGTCGTGGTGGGCATGGCGCTGCAGATTCGCGCGTACCTGGCGCTGGGCACGCTGTTCCTCACGCTGGACGTGGTGGCGAACCTGCTCGACGCGGGCCTGAGGGACCATCGCATCGGCTTCCTGGTGATGACGCTCGCGGGCCTCACGCTCATCGGCGGTCGCATCCTGACGACGATGAAGCGTCAGGAGTGGGAGCTGCTGGTGCGCAAGGTCCGCGTGGAGCTGCGCGGCTGGGACTGAGCAAAGGCGGCCGCTGTCACTCCACGGGCAGCGGCAGTCGCACCGAGAACGTGGTGCCCGCGCCCACGGTGCTCTCCACCGTGAGCCGGCCACCGTGGTTCTCCACGATGCCCTGGCAGATGGACAGCCCCAGCCCCGTGCCCTTCCCTTCCGGCTTCGTCGTGAAGAAGGGCTCGAAGATGCGCTGCAGGTGCTTGGGGTCGATGCCCGTGCCCGTGTCTCGCACCGACACCACCGCCTCCTGACCCTCGCGCCTTGTCGAGAGCATCACCGAGCCGCCCGGCGGCATCGCGTGACACGCGTTGGTGATGAGGTTGACGAACACCTGCACCAGATTCGCCCGCACGGCCGACAGCGGCGGCAGCTCCGAGTACTCCCGGTGCACGCTCACCCGCGCCTGCCCCACCACATGCTCACAGAAGCCCACCGCCATGTCCACCACGGCGTTGAGCTGCACCCGCTCCGGCCGGTCCTGCGCCGGCCGCGCATAGCTGACCAAATCGCGCGTGAAGCGCAGGATGCGATGGCTGCTCTCCAGAATCTTCCGCAGCTTCTCCTGGTCCGCCGGGTTCGCACCCGGGGTCGTCCGCGAGCGCTGCAAAAGCGCGTCCGCGTACGTGGCCACCGCCGTCATCGGGTTGTTGATTTCATGCACCACGCTGGCCGCGAGCTGCCCAATCGACGCGAGCTTCTCCGCGTGGATGATGCGCTTCTCCAGCTCCTTCACCACCGTGATGTCCTGGCCGATGGCGATGACCCCCTCCACCTCGCCGTGGTGCGCCAGCATCGACGACGTGGCGAAGGACACCCGCACCTCGTGGCCCTCGCGCGACAACAGTCGCGTCTCGAAGCTGTTCACCGACTCGCCGCGAATCGCCGCCGCGATGACCTGCGACAGCCGCAGATGCTCGCTCTCCGGCACCAGCCAGAAGATGTCCTTGCCCAGCACGTCTTCCTTCCTGAAGCCCGTGAGCGCGCTCAGCGCCTGGTTGAACACCACCACCTGCTTGTCCCGGTTGGCGACCAGGATGAGCGCGTTCGCCTTCTCCAGCAGGTCCTCCAGGTACTTGCGCACGAACGTCAGCTCGTCGATGAGCTTCGCGTTCTTCACCGCCACCGCCACCTGGCTGGCCAGCTGCAACAGCACGCGCTCGTCGTGCTGCACGTCCGCGTCCAGTCCCTCCGGGTACTCCATGTTGATGGCGCCGAAGAGCTGCCCGCTCGCCACCAGCGGCGCGCTCACGCCATGCGTGCTCCCGACGAAGAGCAGCGGCACCTCGCCCAGCACCGTCACCCGCCCCGGCGGCAGCGCCGCGCGCCCCAGGTTCAGCTTCTCCACCGCGCGCTGCAGCAACACCAGCGGCTCGTGCGCGCCCTCCTTCAGCCGGCCCTCCGCATAGAGCGACGTCAGCCCGCCCGTGCGCGAGTCGGTGATTCGGATGCAGAACGAGCGCCCGGGGAACAGCTCCTTCACCCCGCGGGCCACCGCGGCCACCAGCTCCTCCTCGCCTCCCGCCTCCGCCACGCTGCGGCCCAGGTCCAGCAGCACGCCCTCCGTGCGCGCCTGCTCGAGCAGCGCCCGCTCCGCCACCACCAGCCGGTTGCGCGCCAGCTCCGGGTCGTTCCTCGCCCGCACGGCGACCACGTCCCCCCGCCTGGACAGCGTCACCACCGCGCCCGGCTTCCCGGCGAACGGCAGCTCCACGTCGCAGCTCGAGTTGTCCACCGGCACGCCCACCAACGACAGCGTGCGCGCGACGTCCTCCACCGTGACGTGGTGGTCCGCGCAGAAGCGGTGGAAGGCCTCGTTGACCGCCAACAGCCGCAGCGTCGGGTCACACAGCGCCACGGGCGCGTCGAGCGCCTCGAAGAACGCCTGGAAGGACTCGGGCCCTGGGCCGCCGGGGATGCGCATGGCGCGGGTCTCAGTCTTCATGGGAGGTCGCCTTGTCCAGGTCGAGAATCTGCTGCTCCCCCATGTAGGCCTTGGTCTCGTAGCGGGTGATCTTCCCAATCTTCCGGACGATCTCCGCCATGCGCTCCGCCTCGCGGTAGATGATGTCCACCGGCTTCCAGGCGAAGTCTTCTTCCTTCAGCTTGCGCTTGAGCAGCTCCGCGTACCCCATGACCGAGGTCAGCGGCTGATTGAGCTCGTGCGCCGCGGTGCCGGCGAGCGCGACGATGACGGCGCTCTTCTCGCTCTCCTCCAGCCGCGTCTCCGCGTCCGACAGCTTGCGCTCCAGCTTCATCCGGTCGCGCATGTCCGTGAAGATGCCGACGCTGAACGCCTCGCGTCCGCCCTCGTACACGATGGACGCCGTCATGTTCACCGGCACCCGCTCACCGGTGCGGTGCACCAGGTCCTCGCGCGTCAGCGACAT
The DNA here is from genome assembly GCF_006518215.1 of Myxococcus sp. AB025B. Lineage (NCBI taxonomy): Bacteria > Pseudomonadati > Myxococcota > Myxococcia > Myxococcales > Myxococcaceae > Myxococcus > Myxococcus sp. AB025B. The sequence continues at coordinate 3,003 of NZ_SRLW01000288.1, read as the reverse complement.
GCGGCCCTTGCCGCCGTGCTCCGCCCCCCCTGAGCGTGGCCATGATTCGCCGCGCCACGCCGGGCGGATAGAGCTGCTCCACGGTGAGGTTCGCCATCGCCTCCTGCGCGGTGTAGCCGCACAGCGCCTCCGCGCCCTTGTTGAAGAGGATGATGCGCCCCTTCAGGTCCGCGGCGATGATGGCGTCCACCGACGAGTCGATGAGCCGCTCCAGGAAGTCCTTCGTCTGGCGCAGCTCGTCCTCCAGCCGCCGCGCGTCGGTGACGTCGCGGAACGACAGGATGGTGGCCGCGTCCTCGTCTCGCAGCGGCGCCGCCGACATCGACAGCGTCAGCTTGCGCCCCGTGGCCGTGCACACCTCCACGTCCACGCCCGAGCGCGCCTCGCCGCGCGACGCCGCCGTCACCAGCTCCATCAGCACGCCGTCGTCCACCGGCTGCGTCACCTGGTGCAGGTGCCGCCCCCGGGCCTCGGGCGCCGGATAGTCCAGCATCGCCGCGCCGGAGGGGTTGAGCGACAGCACGCTCGCCTTGTCGTCGAGGATGGCCACCCCCTCGCTGACGTGCGCGAAGAAGAGCTGGTAGGGCTTGAATGACGCCGCCTGCTCCTCGGCCGCCAGGCGCGCGGTCTTCTCCGCCTCCGTCTGCCCGCGCACCAGTTGGAGCACCGACGCGTTGCGCAGCGCCACCGCCGTGGCGTGCGCCACCGTGGTGAGGAAGTCGATTTCGCGAGGCGTGAACGTCCGCCGCCGTCCCGCCGCGCGCAGCAGCAGCACGCCCCGCACCTCGCCCCGGATGGGCAGGGGCAGCGCGGCGATGGCGTGGATGCCCCGGGCCGCCACCGCGCGCCGCTCCACGTCGCCGAGCAGCGGATGGGTGGGCGCCTCCTCCATCACCACCGGGCGACCGGTGCGCACCACCTCGCGAATCTCCGGGTAGCGCGACAGCTCGATGCGCAAATCCTTGAGCGTCGGGTCATCGCTCGCCGCGACGATGACGCCCTCGTCCGCGTTGCGGCCGAGCATCACCAGCGTGGCGCGCGCGATGTCCAGCTTCTCCGCCAGACGCCGGGTGACGCCGTGCAGGAGCGCCTCCACGTCCGACGTCTCGGCGTAGTCCGCCGTCAGCTCCAACAGGAGCGACAGGTCCTCCTGACCGCGCTCCTGGGCCTCGCGCTCCAGGTGTCGTCCGGCGGCGCGCTGGAGGCGGAAGATGAGCTCATGCGCGGCCACCGGCACCGTGAGCACGTCCGCGGGGCGCAGCGGCTCGGCGGCGGCGAAGCCCCGCTCGGAGGGCTCCACCAGGGCCACCAGGGTGACGTGCGAGGCGCGCGGTGAGTCGAGCAGGGCCTGGAGGTCCGGGCCACCGCCCAGCGCGGTGAGGTCCACCAGCACCAGGGCGGCGCCCTCCATGCCGTCCACCACGCGCAGGCCGGCGCGCGCGGCGGACGCGGCCAGGAGCTCCCGCGCGGGCGAGGCCGGAGGCACCAGCGTGATGCCAAGAGCGAATTCCAACGGAGACGGCACGTGGAGGGTCGGGGCGGTAGGGGGGACGGTGCCCACTCTACACGCCCCGATGCCTCAGGGGCAGTCCGACTCGAATGCCCCCAGGTCGGGGGCCGTGCCACAGAAGGTCAATCCCAACCCCAGACCCGCGTTGCGACCCGCCGAGTTCGCTCCCAGACGGAAGTCCCCGGTGTCGATGTTGACGAAGGCCGGGGTCTTCTCCAACGAGCGCTTGTCCAGCCCCGTGCGAGAGCGCCAGTCCGCAAGCCCCGTGTCCGAGCCATCCACGTTGAACACGGCCGCCCCCGACGTGCGGAAGAAGAGGTTGCCGTCCATCACCGCGCCCGAGCGCCCCGAGCCCGCGCGCACATTCACCGCGCAGCCCGCGAACACGTTGTTGCGCACGTCCAGGCTGGCGCTCGGCCCGGTGTCGCCGTGGCCGAAGGTGAGGCACGGCCCCGGCATGTTCCACACCGTGTTGTGCTGCACCTTGACGTCGTGGGTGGTGTCCACACGGATGCCGCCGCCGTCCTCGCCGCCGCCCAGGCCGTCGCGGATGAGGTTGCGGCGGATGACGATGCGCGCGGGCGGCCCGTTCACCCGGTTGCCGCCGACGTTGATGGCGCGCCCGTTGCCGTAGAGCACGTTGTCCTCCACCGTCACGTCGGACGCGGACAGGTGGATGACGATGCCCTCGCCGCGCGAGGACGACGTGGCCTTGTGACCCCAGATGATGTTGTTGCGCAGGGTGACGCGGGTGCACGTCTTCACGTCCACGCCGTTCTCCCGGTTCTCGTGCAGCTCGTTGTCCTCCACGAGCAGGTTGTCGAACGGGGTGCCGGACACGGTGGCGCCGCCCTCGGGGCCGATGCACTGCACGGCGTCGCCCGAGTTGTGGTGGATGTCATTGCCGCGCACCACGACGTTCTTGGACGTCGTCTGGACGATGACGCCGTGGCTGTCGCTGCTGCCGCGGTTGAAGTGGGAGATGGTGTTGCCCTCGATGAGGATGTCGTGGGCCTTCTCCGACACGTTGAGCCCCGCGCCCGCGGTGCCGTTCTTCGCCACGCAGTCGCGCAGCACGCCGTGGTGCGCGGCGCTGCCCCGCCACAGCACGGCGAAGGTGGAGCTGCCCGCCGCGTCCAGCGTGAGCCCCTCCACGTTCCAGTACGCGCCGCGCACGTCCACCAGCGCGGACTCACCACTCGGCTTCACCACGGGCGCGTGGCCCGGCGCCGCCTTCACGGTGAGCCGCTTCGCCTCGGAGCCTCCTCGCTCCTCCAGCTTGAGGCGCTCGGCGTAGTTGCCCGTCTTCAGATAGATGGCCTCACCCGGCGCGATGAGCGTCAGGGCGCGCGTCACGGTGCGCAGAGGCGCGTTCTCGGTGCCGGAGGCGCTGTCGCTGCCGGAGGGCGCCACCCAGAGGATGCGCGTGTAGCTGGGCTTCGGCGGCTCGGGGGGCGGCTGCGGCTCCGGCTCCGGCGTGGGCTCTTGGGGGG
>NZ_SRLW01000287.1:0-12450 GCF_006518215.1 Myxococcus sp. AB025B | reverse complement strand
CCCCCATGTCATTCCCCTTGCGCCCCCACCGGCCCGCGAGCATGAGAGCCCACAGGGGCGCCACCCGCGCCCGCTCCCGAGGAGTTCCTTCCGAATGACGACGCGCTTCAAGAACCTGGATGGCAGCGGCCCCCAGCCGTTCGGCACCGTCTTCAAGTGGGCAGTCGCCGACAAGCTCGCCGGCCGTCGTCGCAAGTCGCCCGACCACGCCCCCGTGCCTCGCGTGGAGCCGGACCTCGCCCTGCTCCACACGCCCCCAGCTCCCGGTGAAGGCGCGCGACTGACCTGGCTGGGCCACGCCAGCTGGCTCGTCCAGCTGGACGGCCTGTCGCTCCTCATCGACCCCGTGCTGCGCGACGCCATCAACGTGGTCATCCGCCGCAACGTCCCGCCCGGCGTCCCCATCGACCAGCTGCCGCCCATCGCCACAAGCCTCGTCTCCCACAACCACTACGACCACCTGGACCTGCCCACCCTCGTCGACGTGGGCGCGCCCATCGTCACCGGCCTGGGCCATGCGCCCGTCTTCAAGGGCACGCGCCTGGGCGTCACCGAGCTGAACTGGTGGCAGTCCACGAAGGTGGGACCCGTCACCGTGCACTTCGTCCCCTCCCAGCACTGGAGCCGCCGCGGCCTCAACGACGCCAACCAGATGCTCTGGGGCGGCTTCGTCGTGGAGGGCTCCACGGCCCGCGTCTACCACTCGGGCGACACCGCCTGGTTCGACGGCTTCGCCGACATCGGCCAGCGCTTCCCCGGGCTCGACGCCGCGCTCTTGCCCATCGGCGCGTACGACCCGGAGTGGTTCATGAGCCGCCAGCACATGAACCCCGAGGACGCGGCGCGCGCGTACGAAGCACTCGGCGCCAGGCGCTTCCTCGCGATGCACTGGGGCACCTTCAAGCTCACCGATGAGCCGCTCGACGAGCCGCCCCGCCGCCTGGACACCGAGTGGAACCGCCGGGGCTGGCCGCGCGAGGACCTGCACGTGTTGCCAGTGGGAGGAACGCTCACCGTGCGCGCCGGTTGAATCACACCGGAGCCTGTGCTGTGGAAAGCCCATGCTCCTCGCCACCGCCCTGTCCCTGGCGCTCACCCAGGCGCCGCCACCCCTCACCACCGTGTCCGAGCAGAGCGGCTGGGTCCGCACCGGCCGCTACTCCGAGGTGGAGGCGCTCTGCCGCGCCTTCCCCAAGGCCTTCCCCGGCAAGGTGCGCTGCGACACCTTCGGCACCACGCCCGAGGGCAGGCCCATGCTCGCGCTCGTCGCCAGCGCCGACGGCACCCTCACCCCCGCCGCGAACAAGAAGAAGAACCGCCCCGTCGTCTTCTTCCAGGGCGGCATCCACGCGGGCGAAATCGACGGCAAGGACGCGGGCTTCGCGCTGCTGCGCGACATCCTGTCCGGCAAGACGCTGCCCGGCGTGCTCAAGGGCGTCACCGCTGTCTTCGTCCCCGTCTTCAACGTGGACGGCCACGAGCGCTTCGCCCCCAACCACCGCCCCAACCAGGTGGGCCCCGAGGAGATGGGCTGGCGCGCCACCGCGTCGAACCTCAACCTCAACCGCGACTACGTCAAGGCCGAGGCCCCGGAGATGGTGGCCCTGCTGCGCTACCTCCACACGTGGGACGCGCTCGTGTACGCGGACCTGCACGTCACCGACGGCGCCAAGTTCCAGCCCGACGTCTCCGTCGGCATCGAGCCGCAGCAGTCGGGGCCCCAGGCCCTGCGCACCCTGGGTGTGAAGCTGCGCGAGGAGCTCTTCCAGGAGCTGGAGAAGGAGGGCCACCAGCCGCTCGAGTTCTACCCGTCCTTCCTCGAGGACGACGACCCGGCCTCCGGCTTCGCCTACGGCGTCCCCACGCCGCGCTTCAGCCACGCCTACGCCGCCGCGCACCACCGCTTCGGCGTGCTGGTGGAGACCCACTCGTGGAAGCCCTACGCCGTGCGCGTGAAGGCCACGCGGGACGTCGTCGCGGGGCTGTTGCGCCTGGTCTCCCGTGACGGCGCCTCGCTGCTCGCCGCCGTGAAGGCCGCCGACGCCGAGGCCCAGGCCGGCAAGGTGCGCGACGTGGTGCTCGCGTGGAAGAGCACGAAGAAGAGCCGCGTCCTCCCGTTCAAGGGCTACGCCTACGAGCGCGGGCCGTCCGAGGTCTCCGGCCAGACGTGGATTCGCTACGACGACACGAAGCCGCAGGTGTGGAACGTGCCCTACTTCGACACCGTGGAGCCCGCGCTCACCGTGGCCATGCCCACGGGGGGCTACGTGGTGCCCCCGGCCCACGCGGCCTGGGTCGCCGAGAAGCTCACCACCCACGGCCTCACCTTCCAGCGCCTCACGCGCGCCGCACCCGCCACCGACGTGGAGGTCTTCCGCGCCACCGAGCTGAAGTGGGGCGCGCAGTCCAACGAGGGACGCCAGACGCTGTCGGTCAAGGGCGCGTGGGAGAAGCAGTCGCGCGAGCTCCCCGCGGGCTCGCTGTACGTGCCAAGCGCCCAGCCCGGCGTGGAGCTGGTGGCGCACCTGTTCGAGCCCTCGGGCTCCGACTCGCTGCTCGCGTGGGGCTTCTTCAACCCCCACTTCGAGCAGAAGGAGTACATCGAGGACTACGTGCTGGAGCCCTTCGCCCGCGAGCTGCTGGCCAGGGACGCCGCCGTGAAGGCCGAGTGGGACGCGAAGCTCAAGGACCCGGCCTTCGCCAAGGACCCGCGCGCCCGCCTGCGCTTCTTCTACGAGCGCCACCCCGCCCGCGACACGCGGCTGCGCGTCTACCCCGTGGTGCGCACCGCCGCCGCGCCCGCGGCCTCGCGCTGAGACACGACGGCCCCGGCGGCACGTGAGCGCCACCGGGGCCGCGGTACTTGCTTCGGCCCCGCTCCCGAGTCACCCCGGGAGCGGGCCGCCTCCCACGCCGGCCCCCGCCTCACGACGAGGGGCCGACGCGCGGAGGGGCTGCATCAGCCGATGACGCCCTCGCAGGCGCAGAGGCTCGGGTTGCACACCGTGTTCGACGGGCAGCCGCCGCAGTCCGGCTTGCACGCGCACGAGCAGGACGCCGCGTCCGGCTGCGCGGTGGGGCCGCAGTTCAGCGTCGACGTGTCACACGCGCAGGCGCACACGTTCGGGTCGAACTTGTAGCCCGCCGCGCACGTGGCCGTCTGGACGCACGAGCAGCTGCACGTCGCCGTGTTGCACGACTCGTAGGTGCCGCACGTGCCACCGCAGTCCGGCGCGCACGTGAAGGAGCACACCGCCGGGTCCGTGTTGCAGACCTGGCCCGAGGCGCCGCCACCGCCGCAGTCCGACGGGCACTCGCACTTGTCCGTGGTGCGGTTGCACGACAGCTTGCCGTCGCAGTAGTCGGCCTCGGTCGCGTCGTAGTACGGGTCATTGCGGCACGGAGGCGGCACGCCGTTGGGGTTCGTCGTGCGGTCGCTCCAGTAGCGGTAGGACACCGCGGCCTGGGTGTTGTCCGCCTGCGGGCGGCAGCCACCGAAGAACGACAGCGTGCGGTTGATGCCGTCCACGTCGAAGCCGTGGGTGCGGCTGCGCGGCAGGTCCGCCGGCGTGGGGCACGTGGCGGGGTTGGCCACCGCGCCCACGGACACCTTCACCGAGGCGCCGATGGGCGGCTGCTGCGTGCGGTGCCCCACCGACGCGATGACGCTGTCCACGATGCCGTTGATGGTCGTGGTGATGGAGCCCGCGTTGCGGATGGAGCCCACCACGCCGCCCGTCGCCTGGATGATGTCCAGGTGCTTCGGGTTGCGCGGGTCCTCCTGCACGTGACACCAGGTGGAGGTGTCGCTGGTGGCCAGCTCCGGCGGGCAGATGATGCCGTGGACCTGGATGGTCTGACCCAGCGGGTTCTTCGTGGCCGGCGTGGTGCCCGTGCCCTTGAAGTACTGCTCGAACGTGGCGATGGAGTCGGTCGAGTAGTCGTGCGTGTCCGTCAGGATGACGACCACCACCTTGGCGCCCGCGCGGATGCGCGCCGGCTCGGAGCTGGTGGACGACGGCGCCATGGGCCCGTTGATGGCGGCGCGCGCCGCGTCCATCGCCTTCTCGTCACCGTTGCCGTTGGTGCGCACCCAGCAGTCCAGGTTGCTCGAGCAGGTCGTGGCCTCGGTGACGACGGTGCACGCGCCACCGGAGCACGCGCTGTTCTCCGTCAGCCACGCGCGGAACTGGTTGACGTTGGTGGTGAAGCCGCGCACCACGTTGCGGTTGGTGTGGTTGGTATTCGTGGAGGTGTAGCTGGTGGTCACCATGGCCAGACGCCAGTCCAGCGTGGAGTTGCCCAGCTTGTTCGCCACGGCGGTGGCCGCGTTCGCCAGCGACTGCTGGCTGCTGGCCATGGAGCCGGAGTCGTCCACCACGAAGATGAAGTCCACCACCGCCGCGCGCGTGGTGAACAGCTCGCACTGCACCGCGTCCGCGTCACCGAACTGCGCCAGCGACGAGCCACCCGCCGTGTCCGTCAGCGTGAACAGGCTGCCGGCCTCGTTGTAGCGGGACGTGGGGGTGATGGCGAGCACCACCAGCACGCTGTCGTTGGAGCGGTGGACGTACTGGCCCTGAAGGGTGAACGGACCGGTGATGCCCGCGGTGCCCGCGAGCGAGCCCGTGCTGTTGGGCACCATCGAGCGCACCAGCGTGTTGGTGAGGGCCTTCAGGTCCTGCGTGCCCGCCAGGGTGTAGCGCGCCGACAGCGCGGCGTAGCCGTCCCAGGTGGTGAACGTCTGCGACACCTCGCGCGCCGCGGTGTTGAACGACGCGCCGCGGATGGCGGCCTCGTCGCCCGTGGGCGTGGTGGAGCCGCCCGCCTGGCCGCGCTTGTACGCAATCACCGTCACCTGCCGGGTGTCGTCCCAGCCGATGACGCCCACCGTGGAGCCCGCCACGGTGATGTTGGTGAGGTTGGCGTCCTTGAAGGTGGCCGGCAGCGCGAGCCGGATGTCCGCGCCGTTCTCCTCCTTGAAGGTCACCGGGCGCAGGTTCGACGCGCGGCACGCCTGGCCCGCGGGGGTGTTGGGCGCGCCGTCCGCCGGGTTGTTCGGGTCCAGCTCGCCCGGGTCCACCTGGCCGTTCTGGTTCGCGTCCTCGGCGCCGTCGGCGATGCCGTCACCGTCCGAGTCGGGGTTGTTCGGGTTCGTCGTGCTGGAGGGCTGCGCGTCGCCGGAGTAGCCGCAGTCCTTGCGGGGCGCGTTGGCCGTCGTCACGCCGCGCTCCAGGCCGTCGCGCAGACCGTCGCCGTCCGTGTCCGGGTTGGTGGGGTCGGTCTCGTTGCCGTCCACCTTGCCGTTGCCGTTGGCGTCCTCGCCGAGGAAGCCGTCGCGACCCTGGCCGTCCTGCAGACCGTCGCAGTCCGTGTCCGTCAGGCGCGGGTCGGTCTCGTTCGCGTCCACCTTGCCGTTCTTGTTCTCGTCCTCGACGCCGTCCGGCAGGCCGTCACCGTCCGTGTCCGCCTTGTTCGGGTCCGTGCCGGTGGCCGTCTCCACCGAGTCCGGGATGCCGTCGAAGTCCGCGTCGGGGATGGAGGCGGCGCAGTCGCGCACCTTCGGGTCCGTCTCACCGGGGTCCACCACGCCGTTGCGGTTGCGGTCCTCGTCGCCGTCCGCGCACGAGTCGCCGTCCGTGTCGGGCTTGAGCGGGTCGGTGCCCATCTGGATTTCCAGCCCGTCCTGCAGGCCGTCGCCGTCGGTGTCGCGCTTGCGCGGGTCCGTTTCGCCAGGGCTCACCGTGCCGCTCTTGTTCGCGTCCTCCACGCCGTCGGGGAGGCCGTCGCCGTCCGAGTCGATGGCGTTGGGGTCCGTCTCACCCGGGTCGCGGCGACCATTGCGGTTGGTGTCCTCCAGGCCGTCCGGGATTCCGTCGCCGTCCGTGTCCGCCTTCACGGGGGAGGTGCGCGAGTCCGGGTCCAGGTCCGCGCGGAAGGAGCAGTTGGGATCAACGCTGCTGGTGCGGCCGACCTCGACGCCGTCACGGATTCCGTCGCCGTCGGTGTCACGCAGGCCCGGGTCCGTCTTCAACCCACCGGGATAGACGTTGGCGAACTCCTCCGCGTCCGTCAGGCCGTCGCAGTCGGAATCCTTGTTCGGGTTCTTCGTGTCGTTCACATCCGTGGGCACACGACCCGGGTCCGGGTCCGGGTCCGGCTCGACGCCCGCGTCCTCCGGCGGCGGCGGGCCCGCATCCGTGCCACTGTCCGGGTTGTTCGTCCCGCCATCGTCTGTATTGCCGGGAGGGTTGGGGTCGGGGTCAGATCCACCGCAGCCGGCCAGCAACGAAGCTGACACGAGCACGCAGGCGATGAGCCGGGTGAGGGGCTTGCGCATCATTCGACTCCAGGGCCCTGACTCCGGGGGGTATTGGATGAGCCAGGGGGAATCCGAAGTCTATGAAGAGTCGGGCCCTCGGGTCAGCGTCTATTCCCCTGCGTACGAGTTTACCGTCGCTCTTCGTATGCTCTCTGTTCACCGTCATGGACGGATTGCCGCATGACTGTTTGCGAACAGTGTTCGCGCCCTGGGAGGCGTCGGTTATCGTCTCTTTCGTGCCTGTCTTCGGTCTCGCGGCGTTGTGGAATGGAAGGGCCTCGCCGGAGCTCGCGGCGGCGGTGGTGGAGGGCTTGGGCAGGTTGTTGCCTACCGCGCAATCGATGCAGCTCGTCGTGGCGATGCAGGCGGAGCAGGCCGGCGTGGAGCTGAAGGTGGAGGCGCCGGGCTATCCGCGCGCGTCCGTCGAGCAGCTCGCGGACGAGGTGAAGAAGAGCGGCGGGACGTTCGTGGAGTTGTGGCGTCTGCCCAAGGCGGAGCGGGATGCGTTCCGCAACACCACCTTCGCGAAGGGGCGCACGTTCGGAGGCGACGAGCGCGCCCTGGCGGCGCGCACGCTGGCGCAGCATGTGAGCACGCTGGCGACGCGGCCGGAGCCCACCGCCGGGCCCGTGGCGCCCGCCGGGCCCGCGCCCGTCGCGACGTCGGAGGAGGACCCGCGCAAGGTGCCCGCGGCGCCGCCGGGGAGTCCGCAGCGGCGGGGGCGGCGCTTCGCGGTGCGGCTGGAGCTGGCGTTCCGCACGGAGCTGGACTTCGTGCGTGAGCATGCGCTGAACATCTCCAACGGCGGGCTGTTCGTGCGCACCGCGCACCGACCGCCTCCCGACAGCGTCGTCACGGTGGACGTGACGTTGCCCAACGGCGAGCACCTGCAGGGCGAGGCGGTGGTGGTGCACGTGGTGGATGACCCGTACAACGGCGGCGTGGGGCTCGCGTTCCTGAGTGACGACGCCACCTTCTCGCGGACGCTCGACGGCTATCTGGCGAGCCTGGTGGGCGGAGCGGGATAGGGCATGGACGTGGGGGGAGAAGAGCACTGGCCGCGCGACTGTGGTCGCTTCGAGCTGCTGTCGCGCCTGGGGCGCGGCGGGATGGCGGAGGTGTTCCTGGCGCGGGTGAAGGAGGGGCCGCGCGTGGGGGAGCAGGTGGCCCTCAAGCGCGTGCGTCCCGAGCGCGCGCATGACGACGAGGCGCACGAGCAGCTGCTCCACGAGGCGGAGCTCGCCAGGTGCCTGCGCCATCCGCACATCGTCGGCTTCGTCGAGTACGGGGAGCTTCGCGACGGCGGCTATCTGGCGCTGGAGCTGGTGGAGGGGCCGGACCTGGGGCGGGTGCTGGCGCAGTGCCGCAAGCGGCGCATCGAGCTGCCCATCGACATCTCGGTGCTCATCGTCCGGCAGGTGTTGGAGGCGCTGGCGCATGCGCACCAGGCGACGAGCACCACGGGGCGTCCGCTGGGCGTGGTGCACTGTGACGTGTCGCCGCACAACGTGCTGCTGTCGCGGACCGGTGAGGTGAAGCTGGCGGACTTCGGCGTGGCGCGCTCGCGGGCGGGGATGACGCTGGACGCCCGGCGGCTGGGCAAGCAGCACTACCGCTCGCCGGAGCTGCTCGCGGGCGAGGTGTCCGTGGCGGTGGACCTGTGGGCGACGGCGGTGTTGCTGTACGAGCTCTTGTCGTTGGAGTCGCCCTTCCCCTCCGGGCCGGGAGAGGAAGTGGAGTCCGCCATCCGGGGCGCGCGGGTGAAGCCCGTGCGGTTGCATGTGCCGGAGGTGTCGGACGCGCTCGCGTTGGTGCTGGACCGGGCGCTGGCGCCCCACCCCGCGCAGCGCTTCGGCTCCGCCGAGCAGTTCGCGCGGGCACTGTCCTCGCTGACGGATGACCGCGTGGCCACGCCCCTGGCCGTGGCCGCCGTGGTGCGCGGCCTCATGGGCCCGGGGACTTGAGGGCTCAACGCCCGGTTACTGCAAGGGCAGCGTTCCCTGTGGCGTCCCCGAGCGTCCCACGTCGACGATTCGCTTGAGGAAGCGCTCACGCTGGGCGGCGTCATCCACGTTGATGACCCAGTCCGCGGCCTTCGACAGCACCTGCTCCGCGGCGCCAACAGCGGCCTGATGGCCTCGCGTCATCACGTAGGCGATGAACAGGGGGCGCTTGTCCAGGTTCGCGCTCCGGAACAGCTCGCGGAAGGCGAGGAACTCCTGGCTGATGTCTCGCAGGTCCTCTTCGAGCTGCGAGCGAGTCCCGACGATGGGCTCCATCAACAGCAGTTCCTGTCGCCCCTCGACGAACTGCGAAATCTCCTGGGCCGCTTTCGCATGCGTACTCGGCAGGAAGCTGGGTGAGTAGCGCCGCTGGACGAACTGGCCCACCTGCCACTGCTCGAGGAAGCGTTGCCCCAGCGTGTCCCGGTGAGGTCCTCGTGGCACGGTCTCCCGGGCATCAGCCTCGCTCGCGGGCTTCTGGGGGAGCAGATGCTTCTCCACCCAGGCGCGAGGATTCGTCACCTCCTGGGGCAGCAGAAGCTCCTCTCCGAGCCGGGCCAGCGGGCTGACCTCTCCCGAGGGGAGGTCGAAGCGCGTGGGGCTGGCCAGCGCATCGAGGATGGCCAGCATCGCGAAGTGCGCCTTGCGTCCGCCGATACAGCCGGGCGCGGGCAGCCACGGGGAGCGCGCGAACTCCACCCGGGCTCCGCTCTCCACGAGCGCACCAATGGTGACCTTCGCCCCCGAGAATGGGTCCGGCACGTAATGTACGAGACGGATGCGAGTCATCACCGGATTGCTCCAACCACCTGGATGTAGCGCTCGACGAGCTGTGTGGCCTGCTCCATGCGCCTGGAGAGCGCCGAGAACAGTAGGTCGCTGCCCGACTCCCCGACAAGCATGCAGCTTTGCTGGACGCATTGCCGCAACATGACGGAGCCCGCCAGCTCGGCTGCCCTCTTCGCGGCCTTGTAGGCGCCAACCTCCAGCAGCCCTACAGGAAGGCCCCGGGCCAGATTGGGCTTTTCCGGAATCGACAGGCCCGCATCGGAGAAGTCCTGGGGATAGCCCACCAGCGAAGCCCCAGCGTCGATGGCCCACGCCCAGACGTCCAGCTCATCCCCCATCGAGGTCAGGAGGATGTTCTTTGCATGGCGGTCATGGTTGTGGATGAGCGCATCGAGTGTGAGCATGGCCCCGAGTCCTTCCAGGTTCTTGACGAAGTGCGCGTGCGCACCATTCCAGTGCAGCGGCGAGGAAATCAGCGCGCTGAGCCACCCTACCTCGGCGCCCGGGCCCTTGAAGAAAGCCCCGTGAGGCTGCGGAACCCCCAGCGCGTTGCCCAGGTACCAGCCGACGAGCTCCGCCAGCAGTTCCTGCCAGCCCATGTCGACCTTGCGCACCCAGGGACGGCCGAGCGGGTCCTTGAAATAGTCCGCCCCGCTGGTGTGCTCCACTTCGACATGGGCGACATGCATGCCGCCCGTGACGGTCTCGAAGCACACCTCGACGCCGGCATCCCCGAGGAGGTCTTTCGACTCGCGCATCTGCCCCACCCCCATGGAAACAGCCCACCACCAGGAATCACGCGAGTCGGCGCACCTCGGCGAACGGAATCCCCAGGTCACCCTCCACCACCAGTCGGCTGCGGCCGCCGCCCTGCTTCACCACGCGCACCTGGACGCCGATGCGCTCGGCCAGCCCCGAGACGTGGGAGATGATGCCCACCTGTCGGCCCGTCGCCTGGAGCGCGTCCAACGTCGCCAGCGCCACCTCCAGCGTCTCCGGGTCCAACGTCCCGAAGCCCTCGTCGATGAAGAGCGTCTCCACCTGCGTCGTCTCCGACGACAAGGAGGCCAGCCCCAACGCGAGCGCCAGTGACACGAGGAAGCTCTCGCCTCCAGACAGGCTCGCCACGCCGCGCACCTCGTCGCCCATGTCCCCGTCCACCACCTGAAGGTCCAGGTCGTGCCCCGGTACCCGCATCAGGCGATACCGCCGCGCCAGCTCCTGAAGATGCGCGTTGGCGTGGAGCAACAACGCGTCCAGCGTCAGGCTCTGCGCGAAGACCTTGAAGCGCTTGCCGTCATGCGAGCCGATGAGGTCTCCCAACACCTTCCACACCTCGCCCGCCCGCCGAAGCTCCGCCAACGCCTGCGCCTCGCTGCCGTGACGCGCCCGCGCCGCGTCGTCCGCCTCCAACTTCGCGCGCAACATCGCCTCCGCCCGACGACGGACCTCCACGTCGTCGTGCAGCTGCGCCCGCGCCGTGGAGGCCTCCTCCTCCGACAGGCTCGGCGGTCCACCCTGCTCGTGGGCCGTGTGACGCTCCCGCCGCTCGTCGCGCACCGCGCGGGCCTGCGCCTGGGCCTCGCGAAGCACGGACAGCGCCCGGGCCTCCGCCTCGCACCAGGCCGCGTCGTGCGCGAGCAGCGCCTTCACCACGTCCAACGAGAGGCCCTGCGCCGACAGCCTCCGCTCGAGTTCCATCCGCGCGACCTCGCGCGCGTCCAGTGCGCTCGCGAGGCTGCGCACGGCGTCCTCCAGGCGCGCCAGGGTGACGCTCTCCGCTTGCCGTGAGGACTCGGCCGTCACCCGTGCCTGCTCGTACGCCGCCATCGCGGTGTCCAGCTTCGCTCGCAGCTCCGCGCGGACCTCCTGCGTCGGACGGCCTCCGAGCAGCGCCGCGCGGGCCCGGGTCGCGTCCACGCGCGCCTGCTCCTTGAGCGCCGCCCGGGCCGCGTCGTCCTCGGCGCGCCGGGTGCTCGCCTCCAGCTGTCCCTGCGCGCGCGCCCGCTGCTCCTGCTCCTGCTTCTCGAGGGCCTTCGCGTCCTCGACGAGCTTCTCCCGCTCCTTCCACATGGAGACGCGCTTGCCGCACTTCTGGCGGAAGTCCGCGGGCGCCGCCTCCAGCTTCCCCTCCCATCCCACGTCGGACGCGAAGATGGGCCCCACGTCCGCGAGCACCTGACGCACCACCACGTCGGCGGCCTCGACTCGCGCCAACCCCTCGCGCAGCGCGCTCTCCGCTCGCGTGTGGGCCTCTTCCGCGCGGCGAAGCGCCTCGACGGCGACCTCGCGACGCGAGCGCTGCGTCTCGAGCGCCGCGCGGGCCTCTCGCGCCGCACGCTCCAGGCCTTCCGCGGCCTCCTCCTCCGACTTCAAGGCAGCGAGCCGCGCCTGGACTCGCGCGACCGTGGACTCCAGCCAGGTCCCGGCCTCGACCGAGGCTCCGGCCTCCGGAGGCATCCCCACACTGGCCGGCTCGGTGGACGACGATGCTTCAACCGGAGCCCCATCGCGCAATGGCTCCACACGCAGCCACTGCTCACGACCGCGTCCCCAGGCCGCGCCGTGCTCCACGCACTGGGCCTTCGCGCTGTCACGCCGCGACTCGGACTGGGACCTCCGCGCCCGCGCCTCGGCCTGCTTCGCGCTCGCCGCAACCTCCGCTCGCGAGCACTCGGCCTGCTCGGACTCCAGCGTCTCCACGCGCGCGGCTGACTGCGCCACCAACCCGTCGAGCGCCGGCAGCTCGTGCCGATACGGATGCTCCGTCGCGCCACACAGCGGACACGCCTCGCCCTCGCGCAAGAGCGCCCGCTGCGCCGCATGGCCCTGCGTGGCCTGCGCCACCGACAGCGCCCGCCGCGCCTCCTTCAGCGCCGCGTCGCCCTCCAGCCGACGCTCCGCCGCCCGACGCACCTCCACCGACGCGGCCTCCACCTCCCCACGCGCCGCCACCGCCTCCTGCTCCGCCCGTCGAGCCTCCGACTCCGCCGAGCACAAACCCTGTCGCGCCGACTCCAGCGCCCGCAGCGCCTCCCGCCTCGCCAGCAGCGACTCGCGCAGCACGCGCCGCTCCACGGCCGTGCCCTCTCCCAACGCGGCCTCGGCATGCGTCGCCGCCGCCTGCGCCCGCGCCTCGGCCTCCGCCGCCGCGTCCCGCTCCCGCGTCCTCAGTCGCGTGGACTCCCGCAGCCGCTCCACCTCCGCGCGCTGCGTCTCCACCTGCGTCCGCGCCGCGCTCCCCTCCCCCAGCGCCACCTCGTACCGCTCCAGCTCCCGCTGCCAGCGAGGCCACTCCTTCGCCAACGCCTCCCAGTGGGCCTTCTCCACCAACCA
>NZ_SRLW01000286.1:0-12504 GCF_006518215.1 Myxococcus sp. AB025B | reverse complement strand
CCCCATCCCACACTCCCAGTCAAAGCCTCTCCCGCCAGGGACAGGCCCCCGTGCTAGCGTCGGGGAACATCTGACGCGAGGCCCGTTCCCTGGGTCCGCACGTCCTGACGCTAGGGGGAAACAGGCATGTCATCCGACACCATCACACTCATCAAGGGCCAGGGGCCCCTCGTGCTCCCGCAGAAGCCGCACCTGCGCCTGGCCAGCGGCAACTTCTGGCCCGAGGAAGTGAACGGCCGCGAGAAGCAGCTCACCGCGGGCCTCTTCATCATCGACACCCGCACCTCCCCCTCCAAGCAGGACCACGTGCGCGTCCACGCGTCCCAGGTCGTCGAGGTCGACGGCGCGAAGCTGGAGATCCTCGAGGTCCGCGGCGAGAACGGCCAGGAAGCCGCCATCCACCTCAAGGTCCGCTAGCACCCCGCACCGCAAGTGCGGGCCCCACGCAACTCGGGGCAGTGCCGTTGAGATAATCCAGACATCCACCACCGTCCTTGGGGGACGGCGGTCCCAAGTTCAAAGTCAGTCGCATCGAGGGGGAGTACGTTCATGAGCTTCAAGATTGGGAATGAAGGGTCCCGCGTCACCCAGACCACCCGCAAGGAAACCGAGGCGGTGCGTCCGGAGGTGAAGAAGCAGGAGGTCCGCGAGACGAAGCCCGAGTGGGCCAGCGGACGCAGCCAGGACGGGATGCTGCCTCCCAGCCGCCGCGAGCAGTTCGCCGCCGCGCTCGGACAGACCTTCCAGGCCAGCGGCGCCGAGACGCCGAAGACCAAGGACCCCAAGGCGCTCGACACCAACGTCACCTACGGCCCGGTGAAGAACGGCAGCCTCTTCGAGGCCGGCACCGACGGCACCAAGGCCCACTGGAACGACGTGCAGCAGGGCCAGATTGGCGACTGCTACCTGATGACCTCCATGGGCGCCATCGCCCGCGCCAACCCGGCCCTCATCGAGAACATGGTCAAGGGCCCGGACGCGTCCGGCAACTACACCGTCACCTTCCAGGACAAGGGCAAGCCGGTGAACATCACCGTCACCCCCGACCTGCCCCTCAACGCCAGCGGTGACCCGGCCTACGCCGGCACCCCACAGGAGAACGGCAAGGCGGAGCTGTGGCCGGCCCTGGTCGAGAAGGCCTATGCCCAGTGGAAGGGCGGCTACCCTGAAATCGTCCACGGCAACAGCGCCAAGGCGATGGAGGCCATCACCGGCAAGAAGAGCAGCAGCCTGGACGTCGACAGCACCACGCTGGCCGACCTGGACGCGCGCCTCAAGGCCGGCGAGGCCCTCACCGCGGGCACGCACGACGACATCAAGTTCCTCGGCATCGACCTGCCGGACGGCACCGACGGCGCGCGCTACAAGGACGGCACGCTGGTGGCGGACCACGAGTACTTCATCACCGGCGTGGACACCAAGGCCGGCACCGTCACGCTGCGCAACCCCTGGGGCGCCGGCACGCCGGACATCGTGCTGACCGAGAAGGAGTTCCAGGAGTCCTTCCAGTACGCCAACAGCAACCCCACCAAGTGAGTCCCCGGGCGTCGCGCGGCTACACCGGTCTGGCGCTGGCCCTCGGGCTGGTGCTGACCGGGTGCGCCCGCGAGACGCCCGCCGTGGCGCCGTCCTCCGAGGCGGCGCCCGGCGTCATCACCCTGACGAAGAACCACGGGCCCCTCCAGGTCACACCCCGCTTGAGCCTGGCCACGGGCAACTTCTGGCCCGAGGACACCGACGCGGGCACCCGCGAGCCCACCGCCGCGCTGTTCATCTTCGACGCGAACCTCCAGCCTCCCTCGCAGCAGCACGTGCGCGTGCGCGCGGGGCAGACGGTGGAGGCCGCGGGCTCGGTGCTGGAAATCTCCGAGGTCATCGACCGGGGAGACGACCAGCGCCTGCGGCTCAAGCTCCGCGCGCCCTGAGTCTTCCGGAGACAGCGTGAATAACCCGGGGGCCCGCGCGTCGGACGCCCACCTTCATTCCCCCGTGGAGCCCTCATGCGTCTGGTCCTCGCCCCGCTCGCTCTCGCTGGTCTGCTGCTGCCCCTGCACGCGGACGCCGCCACGCTGCGCTGTGGCAACAACCTCATCTCCGATGGGGCCACCACCACCGACGCCGTCATCAAGTGCGGCGAGCCCCTGTCCAAGCAGCGCCGCACCGAGTCCACCTCCACGAAGGAGCGGGTGCGCGAGGGCAAGGACGAGTCCTCGACCTCGAAGACGGTCACCGTCGAGGTCGAAGAGTGGACCTACAACTTCGGCCCCAACCGCCTCATGCAGGTGGTGACCTTCACCGACGGCAAGCTGACCGACGTGCGCAGCACGGTCTACGGCAAGTAGCAGTCCCCCGCGCTACACCGTCGCCGCCAGCGCCCTGCCCGCCGCGCGTCCCGAGAAGATGCACCCGCCCAGGAAGGTGCCCTCGAGCGCGCGGTAGCCGTGCACGCCGCCGCCGCCGAACCCGGCCACCTCGCCCGCGGCGTAGAGCCCGGGCACCAGCTTGCCCTCGGCGCCGAACACGCGGCTGGACAGGTCCGTCTCGAAGCCGCCCAGCGTCTTGCGTGTGAGGATGTTCAGCTTCACGCCGATGAGCGGCGCGGCCTTCGGGTCCAGCAGCCGGTGGAGCTTCGCGGTGCGCACCAGCTGGTCTCCCCGGTAGTTGCGCGCCTGGCGGATGGCGGCGATCTGCAGGTCCTTGCCGAACGGGTTGTCCAGCTGCCTGTCCCTCGCGAGCACCTCGCGCTCCACCGTGGCGAAGTCGAGCAGCTTCGTGTCGGTCTTCTCGTTCATCTTCGCCACCAGCGTGCGCAGGTCCTCGGCGACGACGAAGTCCGCGCCGTGCTCCTTGAACGCCTCCACCGGGCCCATGGCCTTCTTGCCCACGGCGCGGTTGAGCACGCCCTTCCAGTCCTTGCCCGTCAGGTCCGGGTTCTGCTCGGAGCCGGAGAGCGCGAACTCCTTCTTCAGAATCGACTGGTTCAGCACGAACCACGAGTAGTCGTGCCCCGTCTTCAGGATGTGCTCCAGCGTGCCCAGCGTGTCGAAGCCCGGGTACAGCGGCGGCGGCAGGCGCTTGCCCGTGGCGTCCAGCCACAGCGAGCTGGGCCCCGGCAGGATGCGGATGCCGTGGCGCGGCCAGATGGGGTTCCAGTTGCGCAAGCCCTCCGTGTAGTGCCACATGCGGTCGCGGTTGATGACCCGTCCGCCCGCGGACTCGGTGATGGCAATCATCCGTCCGTCGACGTGGTCGGGGACACCCTGCACCATGAACGCGGGCGCGGGGCCCAGGCGCGACGGCCAGCTCTTGCGCACCAGCTCGTGGTTGCCGCCGATGCCGCCCGAGGTGACGACGACGGCGGACGCGCGCACCTCGAAGTCGCCCACCGTGTCGCGCGAGCTCTTCACGCCGCGCTCCACGTCCGAGGGCACCAACGTCATGCCCCGCACGCCGACCACGGCGCCGCCCTCGGTGAGCAGCGCGTCCACGCGGTGACGGAACAGGAACGTGAGCGTCCCCTTTTTGCGCGCCTCCTCGGCGCGCCGCACGAAGGGCGCGAGCACACCGGGGCCGGTGCCCCACGTGACGTGGAAGCGCGGCACGGAGTTGCCGTGGCCCACGGCGCCGTAGCCACCGCGCTCGGCCCAGCCGACGACGGGGAACCAGCGCAGGCCCTGGTTGTAGAGCCACGGGCGCATCTCGCCGGCGGCGAAGTCGACGAAGGCCTCGGCCCACTTGCGGGGCCAGTGGTCCTCCTCACGGTCGAAGCCCGCGGTGCCCAGCCAGTCCTCGAGCGCGAGCGCGTGCGAGTCATGGATGCCCATGCGCCGCTGCTCGGGCGAGTCCACCAGGAACAGACCGCCGAAGGACCAGAACGCCTGTCCTCCCAGGTTCTGCTCGCCCTCCTGGTCCACGACGATGACGCGCTTGCCCGCGTCGGCGAGCTCCGTCGCGGCGACCAGCCCCGCCAGCCCCGCGCCCACGACGATGACGTCCGCTTGCTGTCCCATCCGGAGCCTCCAACCCACGAGGAAGGCCCCGGATGATAGGGAAAGCACGCGCGTCCGTCCGCGTCGACGTCAGGACTCAGCCGTCGAATCGCACCTGGACGTGCGCGGGCGGCTCGAAGTGCAGCACCACACAGTCGCCCTCGCTCCCGTCTTCCCACGCCAGCATGGCCAGCTCCGCGGGCGCATCGAGCGCGACGATGGGGTGATGCCACACGCCCCGGTGATAGTTCACACCCTCACCGGGACCGCAGATGAACGCCTCCAGGCGCTCCAGGTCCGGCCCCCCCGAGGGCGCCGTCGGCGCGACGCACACCAGGTAGCGCTCGCAGCGCATGGGCAGGAACACCTGACTGGAGTACGGGTGGTGCTCCAGCAGCTTCACGGTGAACGGCAGGGAGCGCGCCACCGAGCGGAACACCGCGAGGTTGGGCTTGGCGGACTCGCGAGCGTTCTCCAGTCGCGCGGACCAGTCGAAGCGCACCGCGGTGCCCTGGTTCGCGAGCGCGCCGGGTCCGAGCCCCGCGCTGACCACGTCGCCGTAGGGCGCGAAGCCCTCGGGGGTCAGCCGCCGCGCGACCAGGACCCGGGGCCCGTCTGGATGCTCACGCATGGAATGAGCATACAGGCCGCGTCGTTCTCCGTGCCATGGAACGGTCATGGTCAACGGGCATCCCCTCGACGCGTCACGTTGCCTGTCGCACCGAGGGGCACTTCCAGGTGCCTCGACCTCGCCATGACATGGTCTCTTCACCTCGCGAGTCATCATCCCGATGACTCCGACCACACCCCCATGCGAACCCTCCTCACCGCCCTGGTCCTGCTGAGCACGCCCGTTCTCGCCCAGCCTCCCCTCGCGTCGGCGCCGAAGACGGAGAGCTTCATCCGTCAGCTCGTGGAGACGCGCTACTTCAACAGCGGCCGGCCCTCGTCCACGAGCTTTACGCCCGACGAGCAGACGCTCCTCTTCCTGCGCACCGCGGAGGGCTCGCGAGCCACCGCGCTCCACGCGTTCGACACCGCCACGGGACAGACGCGGGAGTACCTCACCGCGGAGAGCCTCCTCCAGCGCGCTCGGGAGAGCCTCACCGCCGAGGCGAAGGCGAAGCTGGAGCCCGTGCGCGCCTCCCCCCGAGGCCTGAGCTCCTACGCATTGTCCGAGGACGGCGAGAAGCTGCTCGTGGGGATGTCGGGCAAGCAGTACGTCGTCGCGCGCGCCTCCGGGAAGGTGACGGAGCTGAAGCTGGGCGCGGGCGCGATGGACGTGCGCTTCTCGCCGGACGCGACGCAGGTGGCCTACGTGCGGGGCCACGACGTGTATCGCCTGGACCTCGCGACGAACACCGAGCGCGCGGTGACGAAGGGCGGCACGGAGGACAAGAGCCACGGGACGCCGGAGTTCATCGCCACCGCGGAGATGATGCGCTTCACCGGCTACTGGTGGAGTCCGGACGGCAAGTCCCTGGCCTATACGGAGTCCGACTCGAGCGGGGTGGAGAAGCTTGTCGTCCCGGACGCGCTGAATCCCGAGCGGGAGGCACAGCGGCTCGCCTATCCACGCGCGGGCAAGCCCAACGCGCGGGTGCGCCTGGGCATCATCCCCGTCACGGGTGGCAAGACGACGTGGGTGCAGTGGGATGCGCGGAAGTATCCCTATCTCGCCACGGTGCGCTGGCCGGCGAAGGGGGAGCTGACGGTGCTGGTGCAGAACCGCGCGCAGACGGAGGAGCTGCTGCTCGCGGTGGACCCGAGGACGGGGAGCACGCGCACGCTGCTGGTGGAGAAGGACGACGCCTGGCTCACGTTGCATCAGACGTTCCCCCACTGGCTCGCGGATGGGAGCGGGTTTCTCTGGTACACCGAGCGCAACGGGGCGGGTGAGCTGGAGCTGCGCGATGTCACGGGCAAGCTCGTGCGCTCGCTCGTGCCGCCCGACGCGGGCTTCTACGACCTGGTGGGCTACGTCGAGCAGGACGGCACGGTGTACTTCTCCGGCGGCACCGCGTCGGAGGAGCGCTACGTGTGGCGGCTGAGCCCGGGAGGCAAGCCGACGCGGGTCACGAGCGAGCGTCCCGCGCTGGAGCAGGCGAAGCTCTCCAAGCGGGGCGGGTTCCTGGCATTGAGCGCCGAGGGGCCGCGGCGGATGAAGAGCACCACGGTGCTGAAGGCGGATGGCACGCGGGTGGGAGAGCTGCCCTCGCTGGCGAAGGTGCCGGCGCTGCAGCCGCGCATCGAGGTGCGGCACGTGGGCAAGGAGCGCTATCCCACGTCGCTGGTGCGGCCTCGCGACGCGAAGCCCGGGGTGAAGCTGCCGGTCATCGTGGACATCTACGGCGGGCCCGGCATGGCGATGGTGTACCAGAGCATGATGCAGCACCTCACGGACCAGTGGCTGGCGGACCAGGGCTTCATCGTGGTGAAGCTCGACGGGCGCGGCGTGGCGCCCACGGCGGACGCGAAGCTGCGCAAGCCGAAGTACGACTGGCCTCGCCGCGTGCTCGACGAGCAGGTGGCCGCGCTGCGCGCGCTCGCGGCCGAGGTGCCGGAGATGGACCTGGGTCGCGTGGGAATCACGGGCGCGAGCAACGGCGGCTACATGTCCGCGCTGGCGGTGCTCACGCGTCCGGATGTCTTCAAGGCCGCGGTGGCCGTGTCCTCGGTGACGGACTGGCGCGACTACGACTCACATTTGACGGAGCGCTTCTTCGGCCTGCCCGACGAGCAGCCCCAGGCGTATGAGCAGGCCTCGCTGCTCACGCACGTGAAGGCGGGCAAGCCCATGGGCAAGCTGCTGGTGGTCCACGGCACGGCGGACGACAACGTCCTCTTCTTCCAGGCGCTCAAGCTGTCGGACGCGCTGTTCCGCGCGGGCCAGCCCCATGAGCTGCTGCCCCTGAGTGGCATGGGACACATGGTGTTCGACCCCGTGCTCGCCGAACGCCTGTGGGAGGAGACGGCGCGCTACTTCCGCGCGCACCTGTAGCCGTCGGGACTGCCTCAGCAACCCGTCACATCGGGGCCGGTGACGTCCGTGAACTTCACGCCGGTGATGCCCGCGCGCTCCAAGGCGACCTTGATTTCCTCGGAGACGATCAACGCCACGGTCCAGCCCCACGGTCGGAACACGTGGGCACCCTCCGTCTTCGCCGGGTCGACGCGCATCCCGGCCACCGC
Organism: Myxococcus sp. AB025B; assembly: GCF_006518215.1. Taxonomy (NCBI): domain Bacteria; kingdom Pseudomonadati; phylum Myxococcota; class Myxococcia; order Myxococcales; family Myxococcaceae; genus Myxococcus; species Myxococcus sp. AB025B. The sequence goes on along the minus strand of NZ_SRLW01000286.1, from coordinate 5,323 downwards.
GGAGTACGTGCCCACCTTTTCAGGCATCCCGTCCTCGGGGGTCCAGTACCGCACCTCCTCGGATGCGGCATCGTCGATGCACTTCATCAACCGGGTGGCATTGAGGATGAAGTGCCGCGCGGGCTGGGAGTCGACGTCCACGGGGACCAGCTGAACGTCATCGGGTGCAATCCCAGTGAAGAGCGAGGCAACCCTCGCTTGGACGACGGGGATGCTGAATGCCGCGTGGGAGTAATCGAGTGGCGTCCCATCCATCTTCACGGGAATCCGGATGCGCTCGTTCAGGACAGCCCGCTGGCCCGTCCGGAACCGCCACGGGTCATCGAGCTTGCGGCCCTCCGGGTCGAGCGGATGCCCCAGCTCCCACCGGCCGGAGAGGTACACATCATCGGTCAGCTTGTAGAACCGCTTCGGCATGGGGCCATCCTTCCGTCATTCAGCCCGGGTCACCAGCCGATTGAGCCTCGACCCCTCTTTCGAAATCTCGCGCGCCAGCATCCCCAGGATCTTCGTCAGCGCTTCCCTGCAACGCTCGATGCTCTTGCAGCTCGATGTTGCCTCGTCCATCCGCTCGTAGACCTCCTCGTGATACTCGCGCGGATGCGGCCCCTTGTGGCCCGGGATGCGAACCTGATTCGCCGCATCGTCGAGAGACATGCCCGCACGGTCGAAGATCTCCTGGTACCTCGGCGTCCACGGCCCTCCATTGTTGGTGGACTTGCTGAACTTGTCGGAGGCGATGTGATGCCACGGTCCCGCTTCATCCGCGGGAGCCATGCCGACAGGGCTCGCGCCCCCAGCCGCCATGGCCAACGCCCCCGGAGCAAGCGCGATGGTGACCGCACCTTCAATGGGGACAGCCACGGAGGCCACTTCCGAAACAGCCGCGAACCTGAAGCCCGCCTGGACCTCCGCGAGCCGCGCCGCTTGCACCGAACCAGGGAGTCCTGGCGCCTTGACCACCAGCCCCGCCGTGCTCCCGATGGCCGCCGTCGCGAGCATGACGAAGACGCGCGCCGCGTTCTCCCCCATGACCTCGCCGTACTTCTCGCCAGCCGTGCGGATGCCCTCGAAGGTCGTGGCATGCGCGACGTCCTCGGCGAGCTGCCGCCATCCCGCGAACAGACTCCAGACGGTGTCCACCCCCAGGTACGCGATGAGGCACATCGTCAAGGTGGCGGCCACGCCCTTGCTCACCGGCTCGGGCAACAACCAGAGTCCCAGGTACACGCTCATGGCAGTGAGCAGCGTGTTCCGGATGGCGATGGGGTCCGCCATCTTCCCCAGTGCCTCCTGGGTCTCCTCCATGACCGAGGCCATGGCGAAATGCAGCGCCAGGGTGCGCCTGGCCTCCGCATCCAGATGAGGGCCCTCCTCGAGAAGGTGCAGACAGTCTCGAGTGGATTGTGTCCGCTCACACCAGCGGCCATAGGCACGAGCGAGCTCGGAATCCTGCCCCTCTGTCAGTGAGAGGACACGAGCGTCCGCGTCCAGTTCCGAGCCCATCGACACGAGCCCCAGACGACCCCGAACACCTGCATAAGCCTCATCACCAGGGGACCTGAACAACCACCTCGCGTCCGACCGAGGCTGCGGAGACAAGGATATGTCCTCGCCCAGCTTCGCCACGGCCTCCTCGAAGTCGTCGTCGTCCAGCTCCACCCGCGGCACGTCGCCAACGTGCGGAGTGAAGGCAACGGGTTTGCCCTGCCCCGTATCCAGGCGCACGACTCTCGTGGCGCTGCCGCATCCGACCGACATCAAGAGCAGCAGGAGCATCAACGCACGAGGCAGCATGGAGAGCCCTCCTGGCGAAAGGCCCTCTTTCACGAGAGCCTATCGTCGGCACGAGGCCGAGCATTACCAGACAGAGCTGACAAGGACTCCAAGCTGCCCCGGAAGCGGAAGACCCACGATGGCCTTCCGCCCCCGGGCGCTTCGAATCAGCGCAGCTTCGGCGGCAGCACCTTCAGCTGCGGCTTGACCACCTTCATGTCGCCCACGATGACGATGGTCATCGCGTCCTGCGCGAGCACCTTCGCCGCCACGGCGCGCACCTGCTCCGGCGTCACCGCCATCACCCGGCTCACGTAGTCCTTCAGGTACGTCTCCGGCAGGCCGTGCAGGTCCACGTAGCGCAGCTTGTAGATGAGCCCCATGCGCGACGAGTTCTCCAGCAGGAACGCCCCCGCCAGGTAGTTCTGCACGTCGCGCAGCTCCTCCGCGGGCGGCGGCGTCTTCCTCAGCGTGTCCACCTCCTTGAGGATCTCCTTCAGCGAATCCCCCGTGTTCGCCGTCGTCACATCCGCGTTCTGCACCCAGTACGCGTCCTCCACGTGCTCGGAGACCGCGCTGTACGGCGAGTACGCATAGCCCTTCTTCTCGCGGATGTTCGACGTGACGCGCGAGCTGAAGTACCCGCCCAGCATCGTGTTCAGCACCTCCAGCGTGACGGCGTCCTCGCTCGTCGGCGGCAACGCCTTCGTCGCCACCCGCACCGTGGACTGCACCGAGCCCGGCCGGTCCAGGAACTGCACCGACTTGGCCACCTGCTGCTTCGGCACGTTCTTCACCCGCGCGGGGCCCGCGCGCCAGCCACCGAACGCCTCGCGCACCACCTTCTCCACCTCCGCGGGCTCGAAGCGCCCCACCACGTACAGCCGCGAGCGCGCCGCGCCCACGTTGGCCTCGTAGTGCTTCACCACCTGCTCCCGCGTGTACCGCTGGAGCTGCTCCTCCGTCGCCAGCTGGCGCCCGTACGGATGGTCACCGTAGAGGGCCTTCGCCATCACCTCGTTGGCCAGCATCTGCGGCATCGTCCGGAACACCGCCAGCTCGCGAATCAGGTCCCCCTTCAGCCGCTCCACCTCCGACGCCGGGAAGGCCGGGTTCTGGACCACGTCCGCCACCAGCGTCACCGCCTTCGGCGCGAACTCGGAGAGCACCTCGAGGCTCACGTGGGACTGGTCCTGCTGCGTGCCCACCTCCAGCTCCCCGCCCAGCTCGGCGGCCGTCTGCGCCACCTGCGCCGCGGAGCGCGTCGTCGTGCCCTCCTTGAGCAGCTTGCCCGCGAGGTCGAACAGCCAGGTCTCGTCCGCCTTCTCATGGATGTTGCCCGTGTCCACCACCAGCTGGATGGCCACCTTCGGCATGTCGCCATACGGCAACAACGAGACCTCCAGCCCGTTGTCGAGCTTGAAGGACGTGCGCTGGGGAACATCGAAGGGCTTGGGCGCCGCGGGCGCCGGCGGAGCCTCCTTCGCGGCGGGCGCGGCGACCACCGGCCCGGCCACCAGCCCGAACACCAACAGCGAGGATGCGACGAGACGATTGCGAATGGAATGGAAGGTCATGTTCGCGGTCCTCAGTCAGCCAGCATCGTCTGGGGGGAAGCCGACACCGTCAGCACCGTGCGGTTCGTCGGGCGCAGGTACTCGCGGGCCGTGCGCTGAATCACCTCGGGCGTCACCTTCATCAGCTCGTCCTCGAGCCGGTTGATACGCGCCGGGTCGTCGAAGAACAGCGCGGACGAGGCCAGCAGGTCCGCGCGTCCGAAGCCGAGCATGCCCTCCACGTGCGTATACAACCGGGAGCGCGCCTTCACCCGCGCCCGCGCCAGCGTCTCGGCGTCCACCGGCTTCTCCACCAGCTTCGCCACCACCCCGTCAATCTCCCCGGCAATCGTCTCCGGCGAGATGATGGTGTCGTGGAACAGGTAGACGGTCCACAGCATGGGCCCGTTGTAGTTCCACTGGTTGCCCAGCTCGTTCACCCCGCCGGCCAGCTCGCCGGCGATGCCCTTCTTCTGCACCAGCTGCTGGTAGAGCGCGCTGTCGCTGCCCTGCAGCAGGATTTCGTCGATGAGCGCCATCGCGTAGAACTCCGGCGTTCCCACCGCCGGCATGTGATAGCCCGCCGCGAACGCCGGCCGGGTGATTCGCGCGTCCTTCTTGTCGTGCCGCTTCTCCTTCTCCTGGCGGGGTTCGGAGATGTCCGGCAATTGCGGCACCGGCGCCTTGGGCAGCGGGCCGAAGTACTGCTGCACCCAGCCCTTCACCTGCTCGGGCTCGAAGTCACCCACCACCACCAGCGCCGCGTTGCTCGGCGCGTAGTACGTCTTGAAGAACGCCCGCACGTCCTCGAGCGTGGCGGCCTCCAGGTCCTTCAGGTCGCCGTAGAAGTTGTGCGCGTTGTACCAGTTGGTGTTCGCCACCTGCGGCAGGTCCAGCCACGGGAAGCCACCATACGGCCGGTTGAGGACGTTGACCTTCACCTCGTTGGCCACCACGCCCTGCTGGTTCTTGAGGTTCTCCTCCGTCACCTCCAGGCCGCGCATGCGGTCGGCCTCGGCCCACAGCATGGTCTCCAGCGTGTTGGACGGGACGATTTCGAAGTAGTTCGTGAAGTCGAACCGGGTGGAGCCGTTGAACATGCCGCCGTTCTTCTGGATGAGGCGCGCCAGCTCCATCTTCCCCAGGTTCGTCGAGCCCTGGAACATCATGTGCTCGAACAGGTGCGCGAAGCCCGTGCGGTTCCTCGGCTCGATGCGGAAGCCGATGTTGTAATAGACGCCGACCACCGCCTTGGGCACGGTCGTGTCGCGCGAGAGCACCACCTTCAAGCCGTTGTCGAGCTTGTAGTACTCCACCGGCACCTGCAGCTTCGGCGGCTGGGCGGCGGCCTCCACCTGCGCCGGCTCGGGCGCGGGCGGCGGGGGTGTGGGCTGTGCTGCTTCTCGTGACGCCGCGCACCCGAGGAACGCGGCGGCGGTAACCGCTCCGAGGACTCTCTTCATCGACCCTCCCTGGAACCTGGCCATGCGTCGAAACGACGAGGCCACGACGAGCCTGCGCGGGGCGTGATTGCCCCGACAGGTGAGACGACCCGCTCAGGCCACCACGAACGGGGACTGACAGTAGGAGCACACCAGCTTGTCCCCCGGTAGCACGCCCGTGGCGCCCACGGGCGCGTCGCAAGCGGGGCACCTGCGCGCCACGCTCCGCGAGTGGGCGAGGACGCTCCGGTGCACGTACTCGCGCGACTCCGACAGGTAGACCAGGTCCACCTCCTGCCGGGCGATGCTCCTCGAGAGCAGCTCCCGCGCCTCGGGCTCCGACACCTTGAGGAGCCCGGCCACGTCGCTCTCGCGGATGCGCATCTGTGCACGGACGAATCCAAACAGCAGCTCCCTGCGCCGTGCGTCGCGGAACGGCACCATGCCCTTCTTCCACGCGAAGCGCCCCACCCCGACGAACACGCCCGCCAGCAGCAGCAGCAACACGCCGTCCAAGGCCGTCTTCCCCTCGCCCGGAGAAAAAAGCCC
>NZ_SRLW01000285.1:0-12584 GCF_006518215.1 Myxococcus sp. AB025B | reverse complement strand
CCCCACGCCCATGCCCACCACCCACCAGCTCCCCGTCCTCGATTCCTTCCTCTCCTACCGTGAGGAGGGCACCGGCTCACCCATCGTGTTCCTCCACGGCAACCCCACCTCCTCGTACGTCTGGCGCAACGTGACGCCCCGGCTCGCGGACAAGGGTCGATGCCTCTCGCCCGACCTCATCGGCATGGGGAGCTCCGGCAAGCCCGACATCGCCTACCGGTACGCGGACCATGCACGCTACCTCGACGCCTGGTTCGACACGCTCGGTCTGCGCGACGTCGTGCTCGTCGGCTACGACTGGGGCGGCGTGCTCGCCCTCGACTGGGCCTCGCGACACCCGGACCGCGTGCGCGGCGTCGTCGTCTTCGAGACCTTCCTGCGCCCCATGCACTGGCGCGAATGGCCGCCCCAGGGAGAGAAGCTGTTCCGCGCGCTGCGCACACCCGGCGTCGGCGAGCAGCTGGTGCTCGAACAGAACGAGTTCCTGGAGCGCTCGCTCAGCAACGGCGTCAAGACGGGCCTCACCGACAGCGCCCGGGCGGCCTACTACGCGCCCTACCCCGACGCCGCGTCACGACGCCCCATGCTCCAGTGGCCCCGGGAGATTCCCATCGACGGCAGCCCCGCCGATGTCGCCGCCGTCATCGAGCGCTACGACGCCTGGCTCGCCCAGCCCACCGGGAAGCCCGCGCTCCTGTTGACGTTCGATGGCGGCAGCCTCAGCGCGCCGAAGACCATCGAGTGGGCCCGCACCCAGTTCCCTCGCCTCGAAATCGTCCCCCTCGGCCCGGCGGGCCACCACGCGCCAGAGGACGTGCCCGAGGACATCGCCAAGGCACTCCGAAGCTGGCTCGACCACCAGGGCTGGTAGGCTCACCGCGAACCGAACAGGGCCTGCTCGACCTCCGCCACGAACGCGCCCTGCCCCCACGGCAGCGGCGCATCCCAACCCCGGCCCGTGCGGTCCACGAGCCAGGACTCGAGATGCGCCAGGACGAGGTTCGCGACCTCCGTCCGGGTCAGCAGGCCCTCCACCGCGCAGGCCCAGCCGTCCTTCTCACGGAACAGCACGCGGTCGATGACCTGGGCCAGCTCCGCGTCCGACACACCCTCGGCGCCAATCCGCACCGCCATCTGTCGCGCGCAGCCGACCAGCGCCTCCATGTCGGGGGCGGCCGGGAAATCGCTCGGGGTTCCCATGGCCGCACCCTCTCACGTCTCCGACCTCAGCGCAGGTCCAACAGCCCCGCGTCGGTGATTCGCCCGAAGCCCTTGAGCCACACGTACTCATCCGTATCCGCATCGAACACGGCGACCGAGCGTCCCGGGTCGAAGAGCAGCAGCGTCCGCCCATCCTCGCTGATGTCGTGCGCGCCCTCGAAGCCCTCGGCCTTCGTCACCCGGACCTCGTCCCGCTCGACCGAGTACTCGTACAACTGGGAGAGCTTCCGCTCGTAGTAGTTGCTCTCGATGAAGAACACCGACTTGCGCTGCGGGCTCCCCGCCGTGAACTCGTAGCTGCTGCAGTAGGTGTCATGGGTCTTCCAGACCCGCTCCTGACCGGTGCGCAGGTCCAGGCGCCGATAGGTGGCCGAGTCCGCGCCCTCGCAGTTGCCGCCCTCGTCCTGCGTCCCCTCGCGATAGAAGACCATCGTGTCCCCTATCACCATGGGCGACAGCATCCCCTTGCGCCTCTGCTTCAGCGGCGGCCCCAGCTTCCACGGCTTCGTCCCCGTGGGGTCCATCGTGGCGATGCGGACACCCCCCTTGTCATGACGCAGCACCGTGCGCGACTCGCCTGGCAGCACCTCATTGCCCGCCTTGTCCGTCTGGTGCACCGGCAACACGCGAATGCCCTCGGGCTTCGGCCCGAAGCTCCAGCTCCACCAATCCGTGGTCGTCACCGTTCCATTGGTGACGAGCACCCGAGCGCCATCCTCCGTGAACATCATCGGCATCTGCGAGTGGTGGACGTTGTTCTCGGTCCACTGCGAAGCAACGCCAGGCGTCACCCCCACGACCCCGTTCAGGTCCCCCATCACGAGGAAGGAGCCCTGCTTCGCGCGCCCCGACTTGCTCCGGGGCACCTCGAGCCTCCGCCCCGCGAGCGTCACGCTCACCAGGCGATCGTGCCCCTCGTCCCCACCCACGGAGAGCGACATCGCCCAACGTCCCGTGGACGGATGCACCGCCAGGAACCAGAGCGAGCACGGCTCCTTCTCCTGGAACCGCGTCCCCTTCTCGGGTCCCGCCAGCCACTTGCGCTCCTCCACGTACTCGCACTCGGCGAGATTCCGCGAGCCCTGCGAGTCGGCGTAGACAACCCGGCCAGGAGCCAGGGCAATCAACGGCACCGGGGAGACCGTGACGTCGGGGGACGGAGACGATTCGGCCCACGCCGTCGCGGACGTGGCCAACAGTGCGGTGAGCACCGTGCTGCGCAGGATGTCGTGCATGCGCCTGATGACGCACGCCGACACATCCTATTCACACTGCGTGCGCATCAGCGCTCACGGGCTCGCGGCCGCCTCCTGCTCCAGCGCCTCGCGCACCTCGCGCAGCGTGCCCACCACCGTCTTCAAGGACGCCGCCGTCAGCTTGCCACCCAGCTTGTTGGCCCACGCGAGCTGCCGGGCCTCCACCTCGCGCAGCCGCTCGCGCCCCTTCGGCGTCAATCGCATCAACTTGGCCCGACGGTGGTGCGGGTTCTCCTCGTACTCGATGAACCCCTCCGCCTCCAACGCGTCCGCCGTCTGCTGCACGCTCTGCCGCGTCAACCCGATGGACCGCGCCACGTTCGCCACCGGCGCGGGCTCGTGGTCCACCACACCCAACACCTGCCACCGCGCGCTCGTCAGCCCCGACGGTGCCGCCAACCGGTCCCCCGCCGCCAGCAAGAGGCCGTTGTTCAGGAAGATTTCGAGCACCAGGTCCGTGAAGGTCGACCCGGCCGTCGTGTATTTCGCCATGCCCACAGGCTGGCTGATTGACAGTGCCCTGTCAAAAGTGCCGCCACCCCGGTCCGCTAGAAGTTCCGGAGCCTCCGGTCGTCCAGGGAGCTGAATCCCCGTCCCCAGGAGTCTGAGATGCTTCGCCCCCTCGCCTGACTTCTCCCCCTTCCATGAAGTACGGCGAGCCCACCTCGCGGCGGGACACGGCCGAGGAGGCGGAGGCGCGCGTGCGCAGCGCGGAGTCCTACAACCGCAGCCTGGGTGAAGGCACGCGACGCTCCCGCACCACCGCGGACGACCTCGCCTACGAGAACAAGGTCCGCGTCGAGGCGCTCGCGGCGCAGTCCGACCATGTCGTGGAAGGACGCGGAGACGAAGCTCCAGCTCACCGGCTGGCAGCAGCCCGACACCCGCAGGCTCACGCTCGACGACGTGAGCCGCTTCCTGGAGCCACACCTGGGCAAGCGCTCCACCGAGCTGGAGGCCCTGGAGAAGAAGCGCGAGCAGGCCCAGGAGCTGTGAGCGGGGGACTCGGGAGCACCGCTCCCGAGCCCACCCAGCGGGCTCAGGAGCGCCGACGCCGACGCGCGCCGATGAGCCCCATCAACCCCAGCAGCGCCATCCCCGCGAGCGGGCCGCCGGAGCTGTTGCAGCCCACGGCCTCCTCGTCGTCATCGCTCGGGGACAGACCGCCGGGAGGAATCACGCCGCCCGGTGACTCGTCCGGCCGGGAGCCCGCGTCCGCCACGGGCGTCCCCGCGTCCACCACGGGCGTCCCGGCATCCACCGTCCCCGCGTCCACCACGGGCGTGCCGGAGTCCACGGGCGTGCCCGCGTCCACGGGCGTGCCCGCGTCGGGCGCGGGCGTCGTCGGCAGCACGTCCGCGAGCGTCGTCGCCTGGATGAAACCGTCGTGGTACAGCACGCCCACCGGCTTCACGGTGTCGCTGCGGTACAGGCCCAGCTTCAGGTAGTTGTTCTGCCCCGCGTACATCGTCGCGGCGGCGCGCTTCGCCAGCACCTTCTCCTTGTTGTGCCACAGCTCCACGAAGCCCGTGCTCGCCTTCGCGGACCACTTCACGTGCAGGATGAACTCGTGCCAGACGCCTCGCACGAGCTTGCCGCGCCACGGAATCGTGGAGTCGGAGTTGAGCGCCATGCGCATCTCCTCGCCGCGCACGTAGAACTCCAGCGGAGGCGAGCCGCAGCAGCCGTCATGGTGCCACTGCGTGAAGAGCTGCCACGTGTCCACGCTGGGGAAGTCCGGCGCGAACATCACCTTCCAGCGGTAGTAGTACTCCGAGCCCTCCTGCTCCTTGCCCAGGTACACCAGCTCGTTGCGGTTGCCACTGGAGTTGATGGGATCATCGCCCTGCTTCACGGTGACCTTGAGCGCGTACTTCCCCTCGGCCACGGGGTTGCTCACCACCAACAGGCGGTCCGAGCTGACCATCTGCTCGCGCGTGTACTGCGAGCGGTTGCCCGTCTCGAAGTCACCGCGCCAGATGACTTCCCCCGACGCCAGGCCAGGGAGCAGGAACATCGCCAGCAATCCAGGGACAAAGACTCTCAATGGCACATGTCCTTGCGAAGGTTTGAAAGCCAACCTTCGACAGACCGTAGCCGAAACGATTCCGTGTTTCATTCCCCCGGCAAAATCTTCCCTCTTGCCTGACAACAGAACGAGCATCCGGGCAGGGGGCTGGATGTCTGACAAATGTTTCGGCGAGTGGAAGTGCCTCACACCACCCGGCCGGACCGGTGAGTTCAGCTTATGACTCAGTGCGTTACACAAGGAAACAAGGGAGCCGTGGGCTGACCGTTCGCAGGGGGTGTGGTGTATGGTCCCCACCCCTTCCGGCGCTCCGTTCCGGCAGCGTCCCGGGTGCAACCATGCTTGTCCTGCGTGACGTCCAGAAGACCGACCTGGCCGGCCTCAAGCGGCTCGCCGCCGTGCTCAACACGGTGAACCTGCCGAACAACGAGGAGACGCTCGAGAGCATCATCGACAAGTCGGTGAAGAGCTTCGCCGGGAAGGTGAAGAACCCCTTCGAGCGCGAGTACCTCTTCGTGCTGGAGGACATGCGCAACGGGCTCATCATCGGCACGTCGATGATCATCGCCCAGCACGGCACGTACGAGGCGCCGCACATCTACTACGAGGTGAGCGAGCGGGAGCACTACTCCGCGTCCCTGGAGCGCCACCTGCGGCACAAGGTGCTGTCCATCGCCTACAACTACGAGGGCCCCACCGAAATCGGCGGGCTCGTGGTGGACCCGCCCTACCGCGCCACGCCGGACAAGCCCGGCAAGCAGCTGTCCTATGTGCGCTTCCTGTTCATCGCCATGCACCGGCGGCTGTTCCGTCCCCGGGTGCTGGCGGAGCTGCTCCCGCCGCTGTTGCCGGACGGACGCAGCCTGTTGTGGGAGGCATGCGGCAAGAAGTTCACCGGCCTGACGTACCTGGAGGCGGACCGGCTCAGCCGGCAGAACAAGGAGTTCATCAAGGAGCTGTTCCCCGCGTCGGACATCTACGCGTCGCTCTTCCCGGACCGGGTGCAGAAGGTGCTCGGCGAGGTGGGGCCGCAGACGCGCGGCGTGCAGCGCATGCTGGAGCGCGTGGGCTTCCGGTACGTGGAGCGCATCGACCCGTTCGACGGCGGGCCCCACTTCGAGGCGAACACGGGCGACGTGACGCTGGTGCGCAAGTACCGCACGGTGAAGCTGGCGGCCGAGGACTTCGAGCTGGAGGGGGATGACGTCCTGGTCGCCTTCGAGCGCGAGTCGGGTCGCAACCGCTTCCGCTCGGTGCGCTGCCACGCCCGGCTGGACAACCAGGTGGCCTACCTGCCCGCGCGCGCCAAGGAGATCCTGGGCGCGAGCGCCGGCGCGAAGCTGTCCATCATCCCGTTCGAGTAGCACTCACGGACGTCGCACGGCGCGGTGCCCTTTGCCCTGGAGCGCCAGCGCGCGCCGGCCTCCAGCGCAGCGGCAGCGCACTCACGGACGTCGCACCACGCGGTGCTCTCCGCAGGAGGGCCAGCCAGCAAGTGCCAGCCTCCAGTGCTGGACCATGTGCCTCCGCCAGCGACACCGGCAGCGCACTTACGGACGTCTCACCACGCGGTGGTCTCCGCGCAGCAGCGCGAGCCACCGGTCCCCAGCCTCCAGCGCCGGACCTTGCGCATCCGCCAGCGCCACGGGCAGGTGCGTGTCCGCGCGCACGGGGTCCATCGACGTGGGGTCCAGCTCCAGCGTGCCCCCAGTCTCCAGCGCCACGCGCACCCACGCGTGCGGCCGCGCGGGCCCGCCGTCCACCACCAGCAGCCCGTGCACCAGGGCCACCTTCACGCCCTGCTCGCGAGCTCCGGCCGCGAAGCGCAGCGCGTGCGCGAGGCACCCGCCCGCCTCGCCCTCGCCGTCCTCGCGCCAGTCCGCCGCGCTCGGTCCCTTCTCGATGAAGGCCGCGTGCACCCGCGCCGCCAGCGCCCGCGCGGCCCGGGCCTTCCAGGGCGTCATGCCCGGGAGTCTCGCGGGCACCTCCAGCGCGGGCACCAGGGTCAGCGCCCCGCGCTCGCCCTCCACCGGCAGCCCCTGGGCGAAGAAGTCCGGAGGCGCCACCAGCCGCGTGCCGGGCGACGCCACCGTGAAGCGGGACTCCCCCACCTCCAGCACGTCCATGCGGCCGCGCGCGTCGTAGCGGGCCCGGAAGGGGGTCCCCAGGAGCGTGCCCTCCACCCAGGGGGCCGTCCCACCGGTGACGCAGTGCGGGCCCTCGCGACCGGAGAGCTCCTCGCGGCCCGTGACGCAGCCCGGGGCGGGAGGCCCGCGCCACAGCCACAGCGCCTGGGGCACCACCGGGCGGCCGACGAGTCGGCCCTCGGCGTCCACCTCCAGCAACGCCGTGCGTCGACGCGCGCCCGAGTCCTCCCCTCGCGTGTGCAGGTGGTGGCTGTCGTACCGGAAGGCCGCCGCCTCCCGCGTCAGCGTCACGGTCCCCACGGGCACCCCTCGCCAGGCGAAGACGTAGCGGGCCGTCTCCTCGGGCGGGTGGGCCCGCGCCGAGCCCGGACTGACGGGGTTCGCGGGGAGGGCCAGGGCCAGGAGGGCGAGCAGGATGGGCACGAGGGGGACGAGTCTGCGGCGTTTTGAGGACCGGCGCGAGAAGGCGGAGTACCCTTCCCCGGGTCCATGGGCGCCAAACGGTACCTCTTCGCGTTCGGCCTGGCGGCCGGTCTGCTCTCCGCGCTCGTGCTGGGGGGCGTGCTCCAGCTCACCGGCCAGCGGCTGGATGTGTCCGCGTGGACGGCGCTGCTCTTCGCCACGCCCACGCTCTACATCGTGGGTGGCTACCTGTCGTGGTTCCGCTGGGCGGCGCTGCGCAGGCTGGCCCGGCGGCGCGTCATGGCCCAGCTGGCCGAGGGCGACCTCACCACCACGGGCGGCTTCCGCTACGAGGGGCATGAGGACGTCCGCCGGCTCATCCTGTCGCTGCGCCGCGCGCTGTCGCAGGTGCAGCGGGTGACGGCGAACCTGCACCGCACCAGCAACGAGGTGAGTGAGCAGGCCCTGAGCCTGCTGGAGGCCGCGCGGCGCCAGGGTGGCGCGGTGGAGCGAACGCTGCACTCCGTCAGCGGCATGGGCGGCAGCCTCCAGGTGGTGGGCAAGCGCGTGCACCAGCTGGAGGTGTTCGCGGTGGACACCACCGGCGCGCTGCTGGAGATGACCGAGCGGCTGGAGCAGGTGGTGGAGTCGCTGTCCCAGGTGAACGACTTCGCCAACCACACCACCTCACTGATGCAGGCGATGAGCGAGCGGCTGGCCAACATCGCGTCCTCGGGTGATGAGCTGGCGCGCTTCGCCGCCGAGGCGGAGAACTTCGTGGCGCTGGTCGAGGGTGGCATCGACTCCGTGCGCAGGCGCGCCAGCGAGACGAACCAGCTGGCCCTGGCCGTGACGGCGACCGCCGAGCGCGGCGAGGTGCTGGTGGGCGACAGCGTCAAGGGCATGTACCGGGTGGAGGAGACCGTCCGGAAGGCCGCGGAGCTGATGGGCACGCTGGGCTCGCGCTCCGCGGAGATTGGCCGCATCGTCGACGTCATCCAGGAGATTGCAGACCAGACGAACCTGCTCGCCCTCAACGCCGCCATCATCGCCGCGCAGGCCGGCGAGCACGGCCGCCCCTTCGGCGTGGTGGCCAACGAGATTCGCAACCTGGCCGAGCGCACCACGCGCTCCACGCGCGAAATCGCCGCCATGGTGTCCGGCATCCGCGACGCGGTGATGACCGCGGTGACGCTGGTGCACGAGGGCCGCGAGCAGGCCACCACCGGCGTCGCGCTGGGAGACCGCGCGTCCGAGGCGCTGGTGGAGATTCGCACCATCACCCAGCGCACCTTCAGCGCCGTGGAGGCCACGGTGACGGAGACGCAGCGGCTGGAGGCCCAGGGCGCCACCGTCGTCGAGGCGAGCCGCCGCGTGGCCCGGCGCGTGGAGGACGTCACGCGCATGGCGATTGAACAGGCCGGCCACGCGCGCGAGCTGGTGCGCCAGACGCAGGAGATGGCCCGCGTGGGCCACGGCGCCTCGCAGAAGGCCGAGGACCAGGCGCGCACGGGGCGCGATTTGTCCGAGTCCGTGGTGCGCCTGAGCGCGGCGATTGAGGAGCTGCGCACCGCCAACGTGGTGCTCACCCGCGCGGACGCGTCCATCCGTGAGGAGGTGGCGCAGGTGCGCGAGGACGCGCGCCGGGTCATCCGCATCGGTGACGGGCTGACGCGCACGGTGGACCAGCTGGGCCACGAGGCGGTGGGACTGGAGACGGAGGTGTTCCGCTTCCGCCTGCCCCAGCCTCGCACGGGCGGCACGCTGCGCGTGGTGCTGCACCAGTCCGCCTCGCTGCGCAACCGCCAGGCGGTGGACCCGCTGTTCAGCGTGGAGAACCAGCTCTCCGAGCTCACCGCGTGTTCGTTCTCCGGGCTCGTGCGACTGGAGGACGGCGGGCTGGAGCCGGACCTGGCCGAGCGCTGGGACGCGGACCCGTCCGCGCGCCGCTATCGCTTCTATCTGCGCAAGGGCGTCACGTTCCACGACGGCTCGATGCTGACGGCGGGCGACGTGAAGCGACACCTGGAGCGCCTGTTGGACCCGGCGGTGCGCTCGCCGGACCGCAGCCTGCTCGAGGACGTGGAGGGCGCGCCCGAGTTCTCGTCGGGCCTGGCGCGCGAGGTGACGGGCATCGAGGTGCTGGACGACGGCACGCTGGAGATACGGCTGCGCGAGCCGAAGGCGTTCTTCCTGCACCTGATGGCGCTCACGGCCACCTCGGTGGCGAGGATGGACGGGAGCGGACGGCTGGTGGGCACGGGCCCCTTCCGTGTCATGTCGCTGGAGCCGGAGCGCGTGGTGATGGAGCGCAATCCGTCCTACTGGCGCTCGGGGACGCCACTGCTGGACCGGCTGGAGTTCCAGCTCGTCGACTCGCGACAGGAGGCGGTGTCGAGGCTGCGCGCGGGCACGGCGGACCTGGTGTCGTTCCTTTCGGCGGAGCACGTCGAGGTGCCGGGCCTGGAGTCGCTCCAGGTGCTGGCGAGCACCACGCCCTCCACGGCCTTCGTGGCGCTCAACCTGCGCGAGCCGCCCTATGACGACGTGCGGGTGCGTCGGGCGCTGCGCGCGGGCATGGACATCATCGGACTGGTGGAGCAGTTCCATCCGGGGGCGCGCGTGGCGCGCACGCTGACGCCGCCGGAGCTGCTGGCGGGCTCCGAGATGGCGCCCCTGCCGGCGCCCGACGTGGCGCTGGCGGAGCAGTTGCTGCGGGACGCGGGACTGCGCCGGCTGAAGCTCACGCTGCACCACCCGGTGGGGCGCGACACGTCGACCGAGGACGCGGTGTTGTTCCGTCCGTTGATGCAGGCGGGGCTGTTGCAGTTGGAGCACGTGGAGCTGGCGCCGGAGGAGTACCTGACGCGGCTGCGCGACGGGAAGATGTCGGCCTTCCGCACGCTGTGGCTGGCGGACTTCCCGGACCCGGACACGTTCCTCTACTTCCTGCTGAACTCCAGCGCGCAGACGGTGTACCCGGTGGGCTACCGCAACCCGGAGCTGGACCGCATCACCTCCGAGGCGCGCGTGTCCATCGACCCGGAGCTGCGCCAGCAGCTCTACGTGCGCGCCGAGCACCTGTTCCGCGACGACTGCCCGCTCATCCCGCTGTACCACGAGCGCGTGCACGCGGCGGCCTCGGCGGCCGTGCAGGGACTGCGGCTGCACCAGACGCCGCCGCAGGTCCGCTTCGAGACCCTCTGGGTGGATACGAACACGACGGAGTGACTCAGCGCGCCTCGCGCCTCACGCCCGACGGGCTCCCGTGTCGTTGGGGCCAGCCGAAGGTCGACTCCTGGATGCCACCCATCCCGTAGGCCTCCACGCGCCAGACGCCATCACGTTCCAACACGACGAGCAGCCGGCCACCGGAGAACGTGCTGCCCGCGACGCGCGTCGGTCGTCCGGGGAGAGCGCACATCTCCACCTTCTTCCCTCGCTCGAAGAACTGGAGCCACACCTGTCGCCCGTCCGTGCGCTCGGCGTCGGCGAGCACACCCACCGCGTCACCTTCGATGAGCGTCGCGTCGTGGAACGAGCCCGGCACCTCCTCGAAGGGCAGCGCGTCCACCTCCCACTCCACCAGCCCCGTGTTGGAGTCCACCGCGCGCAGCACCGTGCGCTCCTCGTCGGGCTCACATGGCAAGCCATCCGTGCGCGAGCAGGAGCGAGCGAACACGTAGCCAGGGTTCCCCGCCGAGGACAGCAGCGCGGGCTCGGCCAACGGCGTCAGCGTCCGAGAGCCCGCGTCCCAATCGACCGACACCGGCGCACCACCATCCGTGGGCACGAAGGCCCGGGTCCCCACGAACAACGTGCCCCCCGCCACCGCGAGCGACGCGCTCCCGCCCGGGACACCACCGTCCGCCAGCTCTGAGATGAGCAGCGAGCCTCCATCCGGCTCGAAGTCCGCGCGCTCCAGCCGTCCATCCACCGTGTACCGGAACGCCGCCTCCTCCGCGTCGAGCGCGAGCCGCGCCCCTCCACGCCACGCCTCCACGGGCCCCGCGCGCAGCACCGTGCCCGCGTCCTCACGTCCCGCGAGCCAGACCCACCGCGTGCTCTCGGGCACCGCCACCGCGCCACCATCCTCCGGCACCGGGCCCCACGCCACATGCGCCACCACGTCCCCCGCCGCCGTCAGCGCGACCTGCCCCGCCGCCACGTGACCCAGCCACGGCCCCGCATCCGAAGGAGCACCGAGCGAGGTCCACGACGCCTCCCACTGTCGCGCGCCCGGAGTGTGCGGGGCATACGACTCCAGCCCCTCCGGCGCCGCCACCACCACCCCCGCATCGGACACGGCCAGCAGCGTGCGTGCGCCCCCATCCGGATAGGGCGACTCGAAGCGCAGCAGCCCGCCCTGGGTGAAGGACACGAGCCGGCAGCCCGCATCCTCGTCACACACGGAAGAGAACAACGCACCGTCCTGCACCAGCAGCGCGGGAGCCCCCACGGGCTCACCACCGAGCTGCTGGCTGAACTCCGCCACCAGGTCCCCCGCGTCGGGCCGCTCGCACTCGCCACCCTGACAGGTCCCCTCGCCCCGGCACGCGGTGGCGGGAGCGCAGACGATGCCATCCGGCGTGGCGAACGTGTCACACGAGCCGTTGAAGCACAGCCGCGCCGACTTGCAGTCCCCCGGGCCACACGGGATGAAGTCCTCGGCGTCCACCTCCTGGCAACCCTCGTCCCGGTCGCACACGCCCACCTTGCACCGGTTGCTCGGCGTCGGACACACCACCGGCGCCGTCACGCAGCCCTGCGAGGGCGAGCACGCGTCCACCGTGCACGGGTTGTCGTCATCACACGTGCGAGGAGAGCCCACGCATGCACCCGACTCGCAGCGCCCGTTCACCACGCAGCGACTGGTGGGGATGCAGGTGGCGCCATCCTCCAGCGCCCGCTCGATGCAGGTACCCGTGGCCAGGTCGAAGCTCGACTCGTGACAGGGGCTCGATGGCACACACGTGAGCGGCCGCACCCCCAGGCCCGTGAGGCGCACCGTCTCCGTGCGTCCCGCGCCCGTCAGCGTCAGCGTCCCCTCCGCGGGCCCGTTCGCCGCGAGGAAGTCCACCTCCACCACCGTCGTCCCGCTGCCCGGCACGGTGACCTCCGCGCTCGCCACGCTGAAGGGCGCGCCCACGGACGCCGTCACGGTGAGGCTCGCGCGTCCGGTGGCCAGCAGCGTCACCTGCCTGCGCGTGAGGCTGCCCTCCAGGGCGCGACCGAAGTCGACCTCCGTCTCCTGGGGACGGAAGCCCTGGCGCGCGTCGCCCGTGCCCGAGTCGTCCCCACAGCGACAGCCCGTCAGCGACAGCGCGAGCGCGATGAGCAGGAGCGTCCACGAAGAGGTGCGCGAGGCCATCCCTCGACTCAAGCGCGCCCGGGCCGCCCCATGCAACGTCGCCGTGGAATGCCGTCGTCCCGAGGACTCAAGGCCCGGGGGCCGGAGCCCGTCGCCGGGCGAACATGCGCACCAACACCGCCACCGCGCCCACCGCCACCAGCCCCACCACCGCGTAC